>DALYGI010000225.1:2757-7131 GCA_031971595.1 Prochlorotrichaceae cyanobacterium CTOTU29312 | reverse complement strand
CATCCCCCTAGGTTGAGTAACGGCGACAAGCTGAGGTAGCGGGACTGGGTGGTTAAGGTGGTGTCTAGGGTGAGGGGCTGCTCTGCATCGGGAGAACTGGCAAACCAATTCACGGGCTGCGTTTGGGGCGTTAGACTATCCAACGATCGTACCCCTAGCCCCTCCTCTAGGGCAAAGTCTTGCACGGCTAGGTAGGAAGAGGTGCCTGATTCCGCTATGCCCGATCCTGATTGTTCACCGCTGGCTTGCACCTGGATCCACGGCAACAGCAAAGGACGATCGTTTACACAGGCTAAAGTGCCCTGAGCGATTAGGGTTCGGGCGGATTCCGATGGGGGGAAAACGATCGAGGTGAGGGCTGAGGACTGGGGTAGCTGATCGCAGCGGAGGTCACAGGGGGCAAGGGTGGTGCAGGTTTCCAGGGCCAGGGGAGCCGCATCCGCTGCCGGAAACCTAGGAGAGCCGATTCTATTGGTCACCAAAGCCCCCATAAACCCCGACCAAGGGCGAGTTCCCCAAGCTCGATCCTGCGACAGCCGTTGGGTTGTGCCCCAAGTTAACGCCAAACAGGTAGACGAGATCAGCAGCGATCGGAGGGGAAACATAGGCAACAACCAAGGGTAGGCGGAAACGGAGACGGGCTTCACCCCCCTAGCTGTTCCGCAAAAGGTACCGATAGCAGGTATCGATAGAAGAATAGAATGTATTTTACCCTTGAACCCGATGGCAATTTAAGACGAAAAGCTTAAGGTCTTGAAAAGACTGGGGAGAGCGCGGATTAACCTCTCAAACCCTCTAGGCGGCACGAGAAAACCGGGAAGAAAAACTCGGTTTGTGTTTACTGGAACGCAGGGACTTCTGAGCCCTATCCGTTAGGCGATTGGCTAAATCTTCCATAATTTCCTCCTTGACCCACCCCCTGGCAACCACAATCTCGCCGAAGCGCATCCCCGTTGCCTGTTGATCATGAATCGCTACTTCTAGCTGATAGGGGTTAATTAAACCTGCTTCTAGGAGGTGATCCCCTAGGCGTTTAGAGTCGGTAGAAAGATAGGAAAGGCTCATGGTAGAAGTTCCTTAACAGAATGATGTAAAGAAACGATCGTTTTCTCCTCCGTCTGAATCTGAATCTAGTTTGAACCAAGTTTGAATCTAGTCTGAACTAAGACTACAACTAGGTTTAGGGGGGCAGAGGTACGGATCAAGCCGATAGACGATCGTTCTCTAAGGGAAACTGATGATGTGTTTAATCATACCTATATCCTGCCCCTGCCCCACGCCATTCCCCCCAATTTCAGGAAACTTCTTCAATTCTTTAAATAGATGCCCTACTTTTTAAAGAATCGGTAAAGAAAGAACCGGTAAAGGCGGATCCCATCAGGTTCACACCTGCAAGCGAGCAAGCCCTCGATAGGCAACCCCCTCTGGGCATACTTCAAACCGACAGGGCAAAATCCTGACCCCTTGGGTGAGGGCAGCCCGGAGCAGTTTTCCATAGGTCGGATCTGCCCGATCGCCAGGGGCAAAGGTTTCACAGTCCCCCCGATTGATAAAAAAGAGTAATACCGATTGATGCTCTGGCAAGAGGGCCGTCAACTCCCGCAAATGCTTTTGTCCACGGGTGGTCACCGTATCTGGAAAGAGGGCAAGCCCCTCCTCGGCCCAGGTGGTATTTTTGACTTCCACATAAATGGCTTGGTAAATGGCTTGGCTCGGATCCGCCTCCGTGGGGGGCAGTAGCCGAAAATCCACCCGGCTATTTTCCTGGCCATAGCACACCTCCGTTTCAATTTTCCCGTAGACTCCAACCTCTGGGATGAGGTGTTGCTCTAGGGCCAACTTAACCAGACGATTGGGCAAACTGGTATTGACCCCCACCCAAGTGGGCGCAGGATCCGGCACCTGAATCAACTCCCAGGTATGGGCATACTTCCGCTTGGGGTTATCACTCACCGATACCGCAACCCGACAGCCGGGCAGACACACCCCCGTCATGGGGCCAGTGTTGGGGCAATGGGCCGTAATGACCTCACCCCCATCCAACTCAATATCCGCCATAAACCGTTTATAGCGGCGAAGTAAGGTACCTTGAACAAGGGGAGGGTATCGATAAAAGAAATCAGCCATCTGGAAAATCAACCTGTGATTAAATCAACTTTGAAAGGATAAGCCTGAATTTGCTATGGATTGGAAACTCTTTGCCCTCAGCTTTGTGACGGTCTTTATTTCAGAATTAGGGGATAAAAGCCAAATTGCAACGATCGCCCTAGGGGGAACCTCTCGGTTTCCGGTCTCAGTTTTTTTAGGCACTTCCGCAGCCCTGATTTTAACCAGTTTATTGGGGGTGATCCTCGGCCAGGGTACGGCGGAATTATTGCCCAGTACCTGGATTAAAGTAGCCGCTGCGATCGGGTTTACCATTTTAGGGGTGAAATTGCTCTGGCCTTCCGATTCCCAGACGGAAGACCCCTAGACCTGAAGGGATCTGGCAACCATTGGGGGGTAAGAGCCCTCATCCCAATCTGCCCGGCGATCGGTATAACTAGATATAGATGAGAAGAATCACAATAGTCCCCCGACCATCAGGGTTTGGTTGAGTTCACCATCGGTGCAGAACAGTGCTAGGTAGGGATATTTACCGTTTTCTTTAATCACGGTGCATACTACTAACCAAAAGTTACTCCTTTTTCGTTGCAAAATTACTTACACAAAATTGGCTAGAAAGCTTTAATAGTGCTGTCGAGCTTAAGTAGTTTGTTGGCGGAAAGGGAGTAGTCTTTTCAAGAAAATATGTGAAGATTTGTCTCAAAACAGAACAACTCAAAGTAAAATTGCTCTCACGATAGAAGTTTTACTATCAGACTTTTAAAATAAATATATTGAAAGCGTGATGTCAAGAGAGAATTGCTACAGGAGTATGCAGTGGAAGTTTTAATTAAAAATCTGGGTACTCTGAAGCAGGCTAAATTTACTCTTGGTGACTTAACTGTTATCTGTGGATGTAACAATACTGGCAAGACTTACGCGACATACGCATTATTTGGGTTTCTATATGCTTGGCGCGAAATGTTTTCGATCGAAATCAATTCTAGCAAAGTTGATCAACTTCTCATGGATGGTGTAATTCATCTTGATGTACAAGAATATGCTAAACAATCAGAGCAAATGATTGCTAATGGATGCCAAGCATATACCAAACAGCTTTCAAGAATTTTTGCGGCTCCTACAGATAGATTCAAGGAAAGTGAATTTAGAATCAGGCTAGATGTTCAAGATATTGAAAATATTTGTGTAAGAAGTAGTTATGAGCGACAAATCAGTGCTGCGAAGACAGACATTTTCCTGATTACTAAACCGCAGGAAAGCTCGGAATTAATTGTTACATTGCTAGCAGAAAAAGAAAAAATTAAAATTCCCCCAAATATCTTAAGAGAAATCATTTCAGATGCTCTTAAAGATGTTCTTTTTTCACATCTGATCCCAAAACCTTTTATTGCCAGTGCTGAGCGAACTGGGGCAGCCATTTTTTGTAAGGAGTTAAATTTTGCTCGAAATCGTTTGCTAGAGGAGATGAGTCAGGCTGGTAAGAAAGTTAATCCCATTAATCCCATGGAACTTTTATTTAAAGTATATCAAGACTATGCCTTGCCGGTAGAGAAAAATGTTGATTTTACGCGCCAACTTGAAAGCATTGTCAAAAAGAACAGTTTTATTGCTGAAGAATATCCTGACCTTCTGGAAGACTTTGCTGATATTATAGGTGGGGAATATATGGTCACCCGTAATGATGAACTTTATTACGTGCCAAAGGGCAAACGTATAAAGCTTTCCATGGATGAGAGTTCCAGTGCTGTTCGTTCTTTATTAGATATAGGCTTCTACTTACGACATGAGGCCGAACGGGGCGATCTGCTGATGATAGATGAGCCTGAGCTAAATCTTCACCCTGAAAACCAACGTCGTGTTGCACGGCTTTTTGCCCGATTAATTAATCTGGGCATCAAGGTTTTTATGACTACTCACAGTGACTATATTGTTAAGGAACTGAACACATTAATAATGTTAAATCATGACAAACCTTATCTTAAAGAAATCATTAAAAACGAAGGTTACCGTCGAGAGGAACTCATTTCCGTCGAGAAGATAAAAGTCTATATTGCTGAAGAAGCTTCGATAACCTTGGAGGGGAAAAAAAGAAGAGCTAAATATCACACTTTAACCCCCGCAGACATTGATCCAGAGCTTGGTATTGAAGCTCGTAGCTTTGATACAACTATTGAGACAATGAACCGAATTCAAGAAGCAATTGTTTGGGGTAAAGAGTAATGTCTGATATTGCGATTTTTAAGCAAATGATAAAAAGCACTGCTACGG
>DALYGI010000225.1:0-2657 GCA_031971595.1 Prochlorotrichaceae cyanobacterium CTOTU29312 | reverse complement strand
GGTGGAGGCAGCGGTTAAAACTGCTATTGAACAGGGATATCGCCATATCGATTGTGCCCCCATTTATGGCAATGAGGCGGCGATCGGGCGGGCGCTGGCGGACTGTTTTGAGCGGGGTGTGGTGGATCGCTCCCAGATGTGGATTACCTCTAAGTTATGGAATAGCTCCCATGCAGCGGCGGCGGTTCCCCTAGCGATCGAACAAACTCTGGCGGATCTCCAACTGGACTATTTAGATCTGTATTTGATTCACTGGCCCGTGGCCCTACGATCGGGTATTTTACTGCCGGAAACCGCTGAAGATTTTATCGCGCTGGCGGATTTACCCCTGAGGGAAACCTGGAAGGGGATGGAAACGGTTTTAAACAATGGGCTGTGTCGGCATATTGGGGTGGCCAACTTCAGTGTGAGCAAACTCCAAGATCTGTTAGCCACCGCAACGATTGCCCCGGAGGTGAACCAGGTGGAGTGTCACCCCTATTTACCCCAAGCCAATCTCCTCCAGTTTTGCCAAGATGCGGGGATTTTGCTCACCGCCTATTCTCCCCTCGGTTCTGGCGATCGTTCCCCCGCCTTTAAAGCCCCTAATGAGCCGGTCTTACTGGCGGATCCCGTCCTCCAAACGATCGCTACCCGCCATCACTGCACCCCCGCCCAAGTTTTAATTGCCTGGGCAATATACCGGGGTACGGCGGTGATCCCCAAATCCACCAACCCCCAACGTTTGCAGGAAAACCTGGCCACCCCCCTGATTGACTTTAGCCCCGCAGACCTAGAAGCCATTGCCGGTCTCGATCGTCATTATCGCTACGTGGATGGCACCTTTTGGGTACGGCCAGGAAACCCCTATACTTTAGAAAACCTTTGGGATGAATACCTATGACCGTTAAGCTCACCGTTCCTTCCATCCTCTGTGAGGGCTGTGTTGAAACTGTAACCAAAGCCATCCAATCTGTAGATGCTCAGGCCAGCGTCCGTGTGGATTTGGCCACCAAAGAAGTGAGCATTGAAACGATCGCTTCTCTGGCCGATCTCACCGCAGCGATCGATGAAGTGGGCCATGAGGTTAGCCCGACCTAAGCCCGACCTCAACACCGTATCAACACCGTGGTCAACTCTCGTCAGGCGGTTTGCTCCACCATGCTACAGAGAATGCCCACAATTTTTGTGATCTCTTTAATACTGTATTCTTCCAGGTCGATCGCTAAGTCCAGATGATCCGCCAGGGTTTCCCGCAGGAGGTCACTGATCTCCCGCTCCGCTACGGTTGTAAACAGGCCTCCTTGCTCCAGGGTCTTCAGGCGAAAGGTTTGCTGTACTTGCTTGGGGCTAAAAGCCATTAACTTGGCTCTGTCAATGATTACGATATAATAACATTTGTTTATCTACAGGAGATTTCTCTTAAGGAAACTATAAATACCTGTTAGTATAAGTCCCAAAGATAAAAAGTTTTGTTACGCCCTCGTACCTGCGCCTGGTTGAGCACTATGAGCATGGAAACTTTAGAATTCGTCATCCACGCGGATGGACGGGTTGAAGAAAAGGTAACCGGTATCCTTGGCACCCAATGTGCCGCAGTAACAGCAGAGATTGAAGCTCAGCTTGGCCGTGTCGTCCATCAGGAAAGCACGGCCGACTACTTTGCCCAAGAGGCGCAGGTTAACCCCGAAACGACTCTCCATGCTCAATCGAGCGCCTGGTGAGTCGTTTTTTGTGCTGAGGGAGATCGGTTCGATCTCTTCCAGTGCCTATTTAGTTCCTTTTCCTTGTCCCTAGCGCTTTCGATTAACAGCCCATGTCACACTTTAGTCAAATCAAAACCCAAATCCGCAATCTAGAATCCCTCCAGTCTGCCCTGACGGATCTGGGCATTAACTGGAAAGCGGGCCCTCACCCAGTGCGGGGCTATCAAGGTCAAACCCAAACCGCCGAAGTTGTGGTTGAACAGGACAACGGTTACGATATTGGCTTTGCCTGGAATGGTGAGCAATATAACCTGGTTGCCGATTTACAGTACTGGCAACAACCCCTCACCGTCGATCGTTTTCTGAGCCAAGTCACCCAAAACTACGCCCTGAATGTGGTTACTCAAACCTCTGCCCAACAAGGCTTTCAGGTGAGTGAACAAGTTAAACAGGCTGATGGCTCCATTCGTCTCGTGGTTCAACGCTGGAACGGCTAATGGCGGATCAACTTCCCTTTGCCCCTATCCCCGCTGCAGATGAGTCTATCCGTGGCGAGGGGGGGCGCAATTACCGAGAACCAGAACTCGGCGGTACATTGCGCCTCGGTCAGTCCCGCTCTGGTGCAGAGCCAGAGTTGGGCGGCTTTCTGCGACAAAAAGGCGTATACGTGGATGAGGTGACCTGTATTGGTTGTAAGCACTGTGCCCACGTTGCAGCAAACACGTTTTATATTGAACCGGATTATGGTCGATCGCGGGTGATGTGCCAAGACGGAGACCCGGAAGTGTTAATCCAAGAAGCGATCGATATGTGCCCCGTAGACTGTATTCACTGGGTCAACTACAAAGAATTAAAACAACTGGAAGCGGAGCGCAAAGATCAGGTGATTCCCAGGGCAGGCTTTCCGGTGGATCAGGCTAGCCTTGCGGCCCAGAAACGCCTAAAGAAACAAGCTCGTCAGTCCCATTAGTA
>DALYGI010000224.1:0-7140 GCA_031971595.1 Prochlorotrichaceae cyanobacterium CTOTU29312 | reverse complement strand
AAGAAATATTTTCTTGCGAGTATTTTCGGAGGATTATCAACAGCAACTCGTGTAACAGGACTTGCTTTAATTCCTACTTTTTTATTTGTATCTTGGCAAGAAAAAAGAAAAGCTTACTTGGCTGCGATTTTTTCTATGATTGGCATCTTGAGTTATATCAGTTATTGTTGGTTTAAGTTCGACGAACCGTTAGCTTTTATCAAGGTACAAAAAGCATGGAACCCTCCTGAGCAATCTTTTTGGGGAGCGGGATGGTTAAAAATGTTATCTCAATTATTATTTGGATTTATCAATACAAAATATAGGACTTTAAAAGACCCTTTATATCTTGTCGGGATACTGATCATCATAATCCTTGCATTAGTATTATGGTATTATCGTAAGAATTGGAAAGAAAAATCAACCTATGGATGCTTCTTTGTGATTTTTCTGTTATGGATTTTATCGGGTAACCCTTTTGTTAATTTAGTCATGGTTTTTGGTAATCTTTATTTATTATGGTATAGTCGTATTCAGTTACCTAATTCTTATTTTTTATATAGTATTTTTAGCTTTTTAATCATTTTTAGCTCTGGACGAACGGCTTCTGCAGAACGCTATATTTATGCTATTGCACCTTTAAGTTTATCCTTAGGAATTTTATTGGATAAATATCCTCGTTGGGGATATGGAATGATCCTCTTTTTGGGGATTTTATTGGTCTTATACTCAATTCGATTTAGTCAAGGCTTATGGGTTGCCTAGAGGACTTTCCGCCTCTCTTCTCAGTCCTCAATCTACCTCAGCGGGCTCTCTGAACCTCCGCAACAGATTAAGATACGGTATCTTGGGAGACAGCATCTTAATCTGTTGCCCTTTACCCATTCCTGCTGCTCCCATGCCCCATACAGCAGCATCTCTCCCTTTTTGTACCGTTGATGACTTTAAACTCCATTACCCTTTCCAAACTGCCCTGGCGCAAACTTTTTTGGGGGGGAACCATCGTGAGCCTACTCTCTCCTCCGATCGCTTGGGGCTTTATTCAACGCAGTACCCAAAACCAGGTCTATTTAAATTCCCAGGAGATTCCAGCCCAACGGGTAGTGATCGTTTTTGGGGCTTCTGTCCGGGCTGATGGAACCCCTAGCCCCATGTTAGCCGATCGTTTGGATGGGGCCATTCGTTTGTATCAGGAAGGACAGGTTCATAAGATTTTAATGACCGGGGATAATGGCAGCGCGGAATATAATGAAGTGGTTACGATGCAGGACTATGCCCTGGCCCACGGGGTTTCGGAGGGAGACATCACCTTAGATTATGCGGGTTTTAGTACCTACGAAAGTTGTTATCGGGCTAGGGAAATTTTTGGGGTCAATGCGGCGATTTTAGTGACCCAACATTTTCACATTGCTAGGGCGGTGTACACCTGTCAAAACCTCGGTTTAGAAGCGATCGGTTTGGGAACCCCGGACTGGGAACGCTACGGTGGGGTCACCATGCGCCCTACGGTCTTTCGGGAAATGCTGGCCTGTGTCAAGGCTCTTTTAGAACTGCATTTGCTTCAGCCTAAGCCCACGTTTTTGGGGAAGTTTGAGGGCATGCGGTAGGGGAACGGGGAATTGAGAATTAGGAATTGGGAATTGGGAATTGGGAATTGGGAATTAGGAATTGGGAATTGGGAATTGGGAATCTCCCTTAAAATTGACAGGATTTATGGAGGGGGCAACTGTAAATCGAATTATGTGGATCTTTAATGATGGAGATCAAGTCAGTAGAGGCCCTACACGGGAGCAAGGTTATGTCTGAAATGTTTAAGGGGTTTGAAGATCTGCTCAAACTAGCTCAGATCTTGGAAGAGAAAGCGGCTAAGGGGGAACTGAAAACTGAAGTCCAATTTAGTAGTCGGCCCTTCAGTAGTATTCCCCGATCGGGTAACATCCCTCGATCGTCCGGGAGTGCGGTGGGGGTCGGTAGTGTTGGTAGTACAAATACTGGTTCTCCTGCTGGGGGGGGAGTGTCTAGACCTGCGCCTACATCCACGCCAGAGGTTCCGGTGGAAAGTATCCCCAAAACCGATCTGCCGGAGGTGGGTGGCTTAGGGGAAAGTCTGCGGGAACTCAAGGAGTTGGTGGGGATTCCCCTCAAACGGCCTGAACTGCTTAAACAATTGGGCTTGGATCCCCCGAAGGGAGTGTTGCTGGTGGGGCCGCCGGGTACGGGTAAAACCCTGATGGCAAGAACCCTCGCGGCGGAATTGGGGGTGAATTACATTGCGATCGTCGGGCCAGAGATTATTGGCAAATATTATGGGGAACCAGAGGCCCGCTTAAGGGGCATTTTTGAGCAGGCAGCCCGATCGGCCCCCTGTTTAATTTTTATTGATGAAATTGATAGCCTCGCCCCCGATCGTTCCCAGGTGGAAGGGGAGGTAGAAAAGCGGATCGTGGCCCAACTGCTGGGGCTGATGGATGGCTTTGCTCCCACTACAGGAGTGATGGTGCTGGCGGCTACCAATCGTCCTAATCACCTGGATCCCGCTCTGCGCCGTCCGGGGCGGTTCGATCGGGAGGTGGTGTTCCCGGTGCCCGATCGGGCGGGTCGTTTAGAAATTCTGGATATTCTCACCCGCTCCATGCCCCTGGCCCCGGAGGTCAACCTAGGGACGATCGCCGATCAGTCCTTGGGGTTTGTGGGGGCGGATCTCAAAGCCCTCTGCCAAAAAGCGGCCTATAGTGCCCTGCGTCGCAATGTACCCGCCTTAGATGCCCCCAATCCCACGGCGATGGCGGTGACCGCAGCGGATTTTGAGGAGGCTTTGGGGGCCATTAAACCCTCCGTCCTGCGATCGGTGGCGGTGGAAACGCCTCAAGTGCCCTGGGACGAAATTGGGGGACTGATGGAGATTAAACGCACGTTGCAGGAATCCGTGGAAGGGGCTCTGCGCTACCCCGAACTCTATCAACAGACCAAAGCCAAAGCCCCCCGTGGCATTTTATTGTGGGGGCCCCCTGGCACAGGGAAAACCCTCCTGGCCAAAGCCGTAGCCACCCAAGCCCAGGCCAATTTTATTGCGGTTAACGGGCCGGAACTCCTCAGCCGGTGGGTGGGGGCTTCGGAATTAGCGGTGCGAGAACTCTTTGCCAAAGCCCGCCAAGCGGCACCCTGTGTGATTTTTCTGGATGAAATTGACACCCTAGCTCCGGCACGGGGAGAGGTAACGGATGGAGGGGTCAGCAATCGCCTAGTGGGACAACTGCTCACGGAAATGGACGGACTTCGGGCCACGGATCAGGTGTTGGTTATTGGGGCGACAAACCGGCGATCGGTGCTGGATCCGGCTCTGCTGCGATCGGGTCGGCTAGAACTTCAACTCAAGGTAGATTTACCGGACATCCAGAGCCGCCTGGCCATTTTGCAGGTTCACAACAGCGATCGTCCCCTAGGGGCAGATGTGGATCTCACCGCCTGGGCCGCCCAGACCACGGACTGGAACGGGGCAGACCTAGCCCTACTCAGCAACCAAGCCGCCCTCCAAGCCATCCGCCGCTATCGTCAAAGCTCTGACCAGGGATCTCCTCCAGGATCCGATGGGCTGAATCCCTCCCAACTCCAGATCCAAGCCCAGGACTTTACGATCGCCTACGGGGCTCTTCAGGAGCAAAAAAATACCGCAGATCTCTCTTGATCCCCAACTCCCCGATCTATTCCCCCTACCTCTCGACCTATATCGATCGGCAGAGGCTCGATCGTCGATCGGTACAGGTCGAATATTGTTAAGTAATGTAAATTTTTATCTCCGATTTCTGCTGAAAACCCAGGCTTTTACCCTGGATAAATGAATTTTTATGGGGAAATTCCATTGAGTTTTGTAAATAAAACCGCCCCAAAATGCCACCCAGAGCAAGTTTAAGCCCATCAAATCGTTACTATGCCAACCTTAGCGGAGTTTGAATTATTGTTAACTGCTTTGCAATGGGTTTTCCTCTGCCCCCTATAATGCTCTCAAAGAACTCCACCCCTGTGGGTTCGTTTCTAGGGCTTGCTCTAGGCGAACCTTCTCCAAAACATACATCCGATAAAACGGAACCTTAATAAACTCAAACTTGGCGATGGCCTCAAGGGTTTCCTCCGGGAGCCCGCAGGTTGGTGTAATTCATCAATACCGTCAAATGGGGTGGAGGGGGTCTCGTTTCCGTTTAGAGAGAGGAGAGTCTCAATGACCATTAGTCCACCAGAGCGTGAGGCGAAGGTAAGGGTTGTGGTTGACACGGATCCGGTTCCTACTTCCTTCGAGAAGTGGGCAAAGCCGGGCCACTTCGACCGCGCCCTTGCTAGAGGTCCCAAAACCACTACCTGGATTTGGAATCTCCACAGCAAAGCCCACGATTTTGATAGTCATACCAGCGATTTAGAAGACATTTCGCGCAAAATTTTTAGCGCACACTTCGGCCACTTGGCCGTCATTTTTATCTGGTTAAGCGGCGCTTATTTCCACGGCGCTCGTTTTTCCAACTATGAAGCTTGGTTAACAAACCCTACCGGTATTAAACCCAGTGCTCAGGTGGTTTGGCCCATCGTTGGTCAAGAAATCCTGAACGGTGATGTGGGCGGCGGTTTCCACGGGATTCAGATCACCTCTGGTCTGTTCCAACTGTGGCGAGCTTCCGGCTTCACCAGCACGAGCCAACTCTATGCCACCGCCATTGGCGCGTTGGTCATGGCCGGTCTGATGCTCTTTGCAGGCTGGTTCCACTACCACAAGAAAGCTCCCAAGCTGGAGTGGTTCCAAAACGTGGAATCCATGATGAACCACCACTTGGCTGGTCTGTTGGGCTTAGGTTGCTTGTCCTGGGCTGGGCACCAAATCCATGTGTCCCTCCCCGTGAACCAGATGCTGGATGCGATCGATGCGGGTACGCCCATGACCTTCAACGGCAAACTCATCGATAGCGTTGCGGCCATCCCCATGCCCCACGAGTATGCCTTCGACACCCAGACCATGGCTCAGTTCTTCAGCAGCTTTAGCCAAGGGCTGACCCCCTTCTTTACGCTGAACTGGGGTGTATACTCTGACTTCCTGACCTTCAAGGGCGGACTGAATCCCCTCACCGGTGGACTCTGGCTGACGGATACGGCTCACCACCACCTCGCTTTGGCAGTTCTCTTCATTGTTGCTGGTCACATGTACCGCACCAACTGGGGAATTGGTCACAGCATGAAGGAAATCCTGGAAGGTCACAAAGGGGATCCCATCCTCTTCGGTGGCAAAGGTCACGATGGTCTGTACGAAATTCTGACCACCTCCTGGCACGCTCAACTGGCGATTAACCTGGCTGTTTTGGGTTCCCTGACCATTCTGGTGGCCCATCACATGTACGCCATGCCCCCCTATCCCTACATTGCCACGGACTATCCGACGCAGTTGTCCCTCTTTACCCACCATATCTGGATTGGGGGCTTCCTGGTGGTTGGTGCAGGTGCCCACGGTGCCATCTTCATGGTTCGGGATTACGATCCGGCCAAGAACGTGGATAACGTGCTGGATCGGGTGATTCGCTCCCGCGATGCCATCATTTCTCACTTGAACTGGGTTTGTATTTGGCTAGGCTTCCACAGCTTTGGTCTCTACATTCACAACGACACCATGCGGGCTTTAGGTCGTCCTCAAGACATGTTCTCTGACAAGGCGATTCAACTTCAGCCCATCTTTGCTCAGTGGGTTCAAAGCATTCACGCTGCTGCCTTTGGTGCTGGTTCCACCGCGCCCAATGCTTTAGCGGGTGTTAGCCCCGTGTTCAACGGTGATGTGGTTGCGGTCGGTGGCAAAGTTGCCATGGCTGCCATTCCCCTCGGAACCGCTGACTTCATGGTTCACCACATTCACGCCTTCACGATCCACGTCACCGTGTTGATTCTGCTGAAAGGTGTGCTGTACGCTCGCAACTCTCGCTTAGTCCCTGATAAGTCTCAGCTTGGGTTTGCCTTCCCCTGCGACGGCCCCGGTCGGGGTGGTACCTGCCAAGTTTCCGGTTGGGATCACGTCTTCCTCGGTCTGTTTTGGATGTACAACTCCCTGTCCATCGTGATTTTCCACTTCAGTTGGAAGATGCAATCTGACGTGTGGGGCTATGTGTCTCCCGATGGTTCTGTATCCACCCTATCTGCGGGCAACTTTGCCGATAGCGCCATCACCATTAATGGCTGGTTACGGGACTTCCTCTGGGCACAAGCATCCTCCGTTATTACCTCCTATGGCAGCGCCCTCTCTGCGTATGGTCTGCTGTTCCTCGGTGCTCACTTCATTTGGGCGTTCAGCTTAATGTTCTTGTTCAGCGGTCGCGGCTACTGGCAAGAGTTGATCGAATCCATTGTTTGGGCCCACAATAAGCTGAAAGTCGCTCCGGCGATTCAGCCCCGCGCCCTCAGCATCCTTCAAGGTCGTGCTGTTGGTGTAGCTCATTACCTCTTAGGGGGAATTGTGACCACTTGGTCCTTCTTCCTTGCACGTATTATCTCGGTTGGATAAGGGCGAGACGAACTTATGGCAACTAAATTCCCTAAATTTAGCCAAGATTTGGCTCAAGATCCCACTACTCGTCGGATCTGGTACGGGATTGCCACGGCCCACGATTTTGAATTGCACGATGGCATGACGGAAGAGAATCTTTACCAAAAGATTTTTGCTTCCCACTTCGGTCACCTGGCAATCATCTTCCTCTGGGTTTCTGGCAACCTCTTCCACGTTGCGTGGCAAGGCAACTTTGAACAGTGGGTTCAAGATCCCCTGAATGTTCGTCCCATCGCCCATGCGATTTGGGATCCTCACTTTGGTCAAGGGGCGATCGATGCCTTCACTCAGGCTGGCGCATCTTCCCCCGTTAACATTGCTTACTCCGGTGTGTATCACTGGTGGTACACGATCGGGATGCGGACTAATGGTGACCTGTACCAAGGCTCCATCTTCCTGCTGCTACTGTCTGCCGTTCTCCTGTTTGCCGGTTGGTTACACCTTCAGCCCAAATTCCGCCCCAGCCTCAGCTGGTTCAAGAATGCGGAATCCCGGTTGAACCACCACCTGGCTGGCTTGTTCGGCTTCAGTTCCATCGCTTGGACGGGTCACCTGGTACACGTTGCTATTCCTGAGTCTCGTGGTCAGCACGT
>DALYGI010000223.1:0-7182 GCA_031971595.1 Prochlorotrichaceae cyanobacterium CTOTU29312 | reverse complement strand
CCAGATAGGCATTAATAAAATCAAAGTTTTCCTGGGGAGTCATACTTTCCGACAAATCCGTAAACGATCGAATATCGGAAAAAATTATCTGGTTTTAAAAGTCCTGCCTCCATCGCTTGAATATTAACTTTTTGTACATACCTTGCAATATCTAAATAGCGATTAATTTCCTGTTCAATTCGATAATTAATTTCATAGAGCAACTGAGAGCTTAAATTATCTACATTTTGCTGCCCTTGGCGAAAGGACATAAAAATAAGAATTCCCCCCGTCAACGTAATTTGAAAGACAAAAGGAACCACTAAAGCCGTTCGGAGTTTAACTGTTTTAGATTTGTTTAGGATGGCGTGTACAGACCTTAATCCCCAGGATTTAATCTGTTTTCGAGCAGTAGCGATCGACATAGGTAGAGAGGGTACATGCACTTTTGAGTTTTGAATTTTGAGTTTTGAGTTTTGAATTAGGGAGTAGGTGATTAAGTTTTGAGTTTTGAGTTTTGAGTTTTGAATTAGGGAATAGGTGATTAAGTTTTGAGTTTTGAGTTTTGAGTTTTGAATTAGGGAATAGGCGATAGGGTAGGGCCAGGACTCTGGCCCACGATTAGTTTTGAGTTAGGGGATTTAAGATAGACAATCTTGAATTTGTTGACGAAGCCGATCGTGATCTAAATTTTGGCCAATTAAAACCAATTGATTTTTACGATCTCCAGTCCAGTCCGTATCATCTAACGTAAAGCGCTTACCACTTAAATGGAAAATATGCCGCCGTTCACTTTCGGCAAACCAGAGAATTCCCTTAGCCCGGAACACGCTAGAGGGGAGTTGGTGATCCAGAAAAGATTGGAATTTACGAATAGCAAAGGGTCGATCGCTTTGGAAAGAGACCGAAGTAAAACCCTCCATTTCTAAGTGATTGGAATGGTCATGGTCATGATGATGGTCATGATGGTGATGGTCATGATGATCGTGTTCATGTTCGTGTTCATGTTCATGTTCGTGTTCATGTTCATGTTTATGTTCACAGTGCCCATGGTCGTGATCACAGTTAGAATGATCGGCGTGATCCTGATGCCCCTGATGTTTATGCTCATGCCCGTGTTCGTGCTCATGCTCATGTTCGTGCTCATGTTCACAGTGCCCGTGGTCATGATCGCAGTTAGAATGATCGGCGTGTTCCTGATGCCCGTGATCATGATGCCCATGATCATGGCCAGTTTTAGCATTAATACGATCGTAATATTGATCGGACTCGAATAAACCCACACTTAAAATTAAAGGTAGGGCCACCTGGGATTGGGTTGTTCTCAAAATCCGTGCATCTGCCTTAATATCCCGAATTTTGACTTCTAGTAAATCTAAATCCGCTTCATCAACCAAATCCGCCTTATTCAGCAGAATAATATCTCCGTAAAGAATTTGATTGTAGGCGGTTTGACTATTAAACAAATCTACACTGTAATTTTCCGCATCCACCAACGTAACGATCGAGTCTAGGCGGGTCATATCCCTGAGTTCCGTTCCCAAAAAGGTTAATGCTACCGGCAAGGGATCCGCTAATCCTGTGGTTTCTACTACTAGATAATCTACTTTTTCACCCCGTTCTAAAACACGATAAACCGCATCTAACAAGTCATTATTAATGGTGCAACAGATGCAACCATTACTGAGTTCCACCATGTCATCACCTGTGGAAATAATTAACTCATTGTCAATGCCAATTTCTCCGAACTCATTGACCAAGACCGCTGTTTTAACCCCCTGTTGATTGGTTAAAATATGGTTCAGGAGGGTGGTTTTCCCACTGCCCAGAAAACCTGTAATAATCGTAACGGGCAATCCTAGTTTTTCAATAGCCATGGTTGGTCTAGCATCGGAACTTGTAATATCGGAACTTGTGTCAACCGTATGAGCAATCATAGTCAATCAGGCCAGTCTAGAGGTCAATCGAAAAGTGGTTCTATTCTACAGCAGACCCGCATTATTCTCGTAGAACCAGCGGGCCCCCTCAATATTGGTTCCGTCGCCCGAATTCTGAAAAATTTTGGTCTGAGCCGCTTAAGTCTTGTGCGGCCCCAGTGCGATCCGTGGGGGCCAGAGGCCCGGCAAATGGCGGTTCATGCCCAGGAAGTCCTACTAGGAGCAACGATCGTCCAGACTCTGCCGGAGGCACTGCAAGGCTGTCATCACATTGCGGCCACCACGGGTCGTTCCGATGCGATTCCCTTTTCCCTCATTTCCCCCCGTGCCTTTGTGGCTCAGATGGCTCGGATCATTGATCCTAGGGCTACCCTGACTTCCCAAACCCAAACCGATCGCCCTGAAATGAATCCTCCTGAACCTAATCCCTCCGAATCTAAACCCTTGGAATTAGCCATCCTCTTTGGTCGAGAAGACCGGGGCCTAACCCATGCCGAACTCACCCAAGCCCATCAAATCCTAGAAATCCCCACCAGTGAGGACTATACCTCTTTGAATTTGGCGCAGGCCGTGGCAATATGTTGTTACGAATTGTTTCAGGGCTGTCAGCAAACTCAAACCTGTCAGGATGCAGAACCGCGCTTAGATAATCAGTTTCCTCAATCAATGCCCTTTTTGCCCTTTCCCGAACCAGAGCATTCTTACCCGGTCAGGCTGCCAGCCACCTATGAGCAATTGGAAGGATATTATCAACAACTTGAAGATTTTTTGCTCCGAATCGGCTATCTTTATCCCCATACCGCTACCAGTCGCATGGAAAAATTCCGCCACCTTTATCAACGGGCAAACCTATCCGATCGGGAGGTTGCGATGCTCAGGGGAATCCTGCGACAAACGGAGTGGGCGTTAGAACAGCATCAGGCTTAATGGTAAGCCCTGTGTATTCTCTTAATTCCTATGCCCGTCCTATGCCCTTTAAGCCCCTGTCACCTCCCCCCCCCTCTTCCCCTTCCGGTGCGACGGACAGCCCTTCAGGTCTGACAGATCGGGCTAATTCTTCTGCAAACCCTTCTGCAAGTTCTTCTGGAAATTATTCCCCAAGTTATTCCGTTGATCTGCCTAACTTTAACCCCCAACCACAGCGATCGTCCGCCTCATCCCGATCGTCTTCAGACTCTTGGGAACCGGCTCCTCGTCCCAATCCCTTTGCCCCCAACCCTTCAGAGCCTCACCTACCCCTGCTCAATCCGCTGCTGAATATTGCTCCACAGCCCCCACGGAGCGTTTCTGCCTCTCCCCCCTTGCGAAAGCGCCAAAATCCGGTACACTCCACTCCAAAGTCTCCTGATCGGAAGCGATCTTCCCGTAGGAAATCCAATCCGAGCAATCCTCGTCTTTCTACTCACTCCACTAGCGTACCGTTCCCCTCGATGGCCACCTCGAGTCGTTCGCTGCGTACCCCTCGCCCCCGTTCCTCTCGGAGCGATCGTAAAAATCGGTTTCAAGTGGTGTCCAATTCCCCAGAAAGTGGACAGTCCCTTGGCTCAGAGAAGGCCGGTCGGGAACCGGGCAAAAGTCGAGGGCGATCGAAGCGCCTCCCCTTACCCGTTCTCTATGGGATTCGTCTCCTTATTTTAGGGGTAGGTCTAGGGGTGCTTGCCGGAACCCTCCTCGCAGCGATCGATCCAGATTATCAAGTGGCGGCGGAACCCTCCGACCCCAATGCCAGCGGTTCTAGTTTGGTGGAAGGAAACAAAAAAATTCTGCCCGTTGCGGCTAAAAATGCCCTCGTTCTCAAGTCTGAAATGACAGATCTCAGCCAACAATTGCAAGCCCTGGCGAACAAACAGCCGGATTTAGTGGCGGGAGCTTTTGTGGTGGATTTAGATACAGGCAACTACGCCAAAGTAAATGGGGAGCGATCGTTTGCCACCGCGAGTATGGTGAAAGTGCCCATTTTGGTGGCCTTTTTTCAGGAAGTAGATGCGGGCAATATTGAACTAACGGAACAGTTAACCATGCGTCAGGATTTGGTCGCTCCCCACGCAGGGGATATGCAATATTTACCCGTTGGAACCCAGTTTTCTGCCCTAGAAACGGCGGAGGAAATGATTCGGATTAGTGACAATACGGCCACCAATATGCTGATCGATCGTTTGGGGGGAATTGCGGCGGTCAATCAACGTTTTAAACAATGGGGCTTAAGCCAGACCACTTTAAATGAGTGGCTCCCGGACTTAGAGGGAACCAATATTTCTTCTCCCCACGATTTAGTGGCCCTCATGTCTATGGTAGAGCAGGGGCAACTGGTGTCTCTACGCTCCCGCGATCGGCTTCTGGCCATTTTACGAACTCCCGTCACCCAAACCCTCTTACCCCAAGGTTTAGGGGAAGGCGCAACGATCGCCCACAAAACGGGGGATATTGGCACACTGGTGGGAGATGTGGGGCTAATTGATATGCCCAGTGGGAAACGTTACCTAGCGGCCATGATGGTCGAGCGCCCCTTTAATGACGATCGGGCCCAGGAATTAATTCGTCAAATGTCCCGTGCCAGTTACGATTATTTAGAGAAATTGCCGGTGCAAGACTCTCAGCAAAAGCCCCAGCAAAATATAGAAACCCCAGCAGGAATTTTGACCCAACAAGGCCAGGTGGTCAGTCCGGCCAGCCTACCGGTCACCACTAGACCCTAAGGATCGTGAATTCAATAAACCGGAAAGTTCAGGATTAAACCCCAGAGGGGCTTCGGTGTCTTGGTCGTGAAATTCCAGGCTATAAAGTCCGCATTCCTAAGGAATCGTCCACGAGTAACGATCGGTTCAGGCGAAATCCTGCGTGAATCTCAATCTTAAATTACGATAGATTACAGCCCATTTACAATAGTTAATAAGACTGGTTCAGTGAGGCGTTAATGTAACTGGCTGAACATATAGAAAGTTACAAAGATTAATACTATTGCTATTCCCATCCTATTCTGAGCAAAAATACGGAAGAAGTCAATACAGGAGACCCGTGAATTGACCTTTTTCGATACATTTTCTATATATTTGTAATCTTTTTTTAAGAGAATTTTAGGCTTTGAACTTGAATTTCAAAGAATTCTATACTTTGTGGATAAAGATAGATTTAGGGGGTATGTTAGGTTTAGTTTATAACAATCTCTGATTATTCTCTGGTTATTCTCTGGTTATAGGTTCTGGGTTTAGGTTCTGAATTTTGTCAATGGTTAAAAATACTTAGCATTCTGGTTCGGCTTATAAGTGTTCATGTTTGTTAATTTTCATGTTTTATCCGCTTCATCTTGATCATCGGTTCATCCTTGGCTCTGAGGTTCACCATGTTTAGGCTGCTTAGACCTTCTGTTCATCTTCGTTTCTGGGCTTCCTTGGGGTTGTCTATTCTGTTCAGCTTTTCCATTCCGATCGTTTTGTTCACCAGTTTATGGGGGGTCTTAGTCGCCATTGCCCAAGTCCCCTGGACTAAACCCTTAGGGCACCTTTGCCTATCTGCTTTTGTCCCCTTTTTAAAAACCTTTGGAACGGGTAACCCGTGGATGGGGATGGTTATTCTGGCCACCGTTACAGCGATCGCCGGGGCGATGTTTGATGCCTATGCCTTTTCCCTGTACCCCTCCTACGATCGGACAAAGGTTAACCCAACCGAACTTAGGGTAAGCTAAACTCTTTGAGGGCTGAAGAATCACCTCAAATTGTACCTGTCGTTCCTAGGGTTTGTATGTTCAGTTTTCGGTATTTAATTGTCCTGCTCTGGATAGGGTTGATGTGTTTTGGGCTGGATGCCAGAGGGGTTTGGGCTGGTGAAAGTTTATCCATTCAGCCCTACCTGGATCAGGTGTCCAATGCCGTTACAGAGTTTACCCTCGATAATGGCTTAAAGTTTATTGTGCTGGAGCGGCATCAAGCCCCGGTGGTTTCGTTTATGACCTATTGCAATATTGGGGCGGCGGATGAACCGGATGGACAAACGGGAGTGGCGCACTTTTTAGAGCATTTGGCTTTTAAGGGGACTAAAACCATTGGCACCCTCAATTATGCGGAAGAAACGATCGCCCTAGACCAACTCGATCGTTTATTTGACCAAATCCAAGCCGCCAAAGCCGCAGGGGAAGAGAGTAGTACACTCCAAACCGAGTTTGAGCAATGGCAAAAAAAAGCGGCTAGTTATGTAAAGCAAAATGAACTGGGGCAAATTATTGAACAGGCGGGCGGAGTTGGCCTCAATGCCACCACGTCTACGGATGCCACCCGTTATTTTTATAGTCTGCCGTCTAATAAGCTCGAACTTTGGATGGCTCTGGAGTCCGATCGGTTTTTACATCCCGTGTTTCGGGAATTTTATGAAGAGAAACAGGTCATCCTCGAAGAGCGCCGGATGCGGGTAGAAAATGATCCCGTGGGGGAATTATTTGAAATCGTTCAGGATAAAGCCTTTCAAGTCCATCCCTATAAGCGCCCGGTGATTGGCTATAGCGCAGATATTGAGAATTTGACCCGGCAAAATGTGCGGGACTTTTTTGAGAAATATTACACCCCCGAAAATATCACCATGGCGATCGTGGGGGATGTGGATCCTGCGGAGGTGAAACGCCTGGCTCAGTTGTACTTTAGCCGCTTTAGCCACGGTTCCATGAGCTTGCCCCAGTTGCCCACTGAACCCCCACAGCCCCAGTTCCAAACCGTAACCCTCACTCGCCAAACCCAGCCCTGGACGGTTTTTGCCTACCATATTCCCGCCATTACGGATCCGGATTATGTCCTTTATGAAATGCTGGGCAGTGTCCTCAGTGATGGTCGCACCTCTCGGCTCTATCAAAACCTTGTGGAGCAACAGTTAGCGATCGTTTCCCGTGGGTTTACGGGGTATCCCAATGACAAATATCCCAACCTGATGGTGTTTTACACCTTACCCGCCCCAGGGCAAACCCTAGAAACAGTGGAAGCAGCGTTAACCCAGGAACTAGAAAACGTTAAACAGAATCCCATCAGCGATCGGGAATTGGATCGGGTAAAAAATCAAATTCGGGCAAACCTATTGCGATCGCTCCAGTCCAATAGTGGTTTAGCGTCCCAATTGGCGGAATACGAAGTAAAAACTGGCAGTTGGCAAAACCTCTTTACCCAACTGGATAAAATTCAAGGGGTAACCCCAGGGGATCTGCAACGCATTGCCCAACAAACCTTCCGCCCCGAAAACCTAACCCTAGGGCGTTTGCAAGGCAGTTAGTGTTAACTTTTCACCGTAA
>DALYGI010000222.1:0-7191 GCA_031971595.1 Prochlorotrichaceae cyanobacterium CTOTU29312 | reverse complement strand
GCAATAAAAACCACAAAGGCACAAAGTTTTGCACTGATTAAAACGATCGCTTCTCTTACAACTTGAGGGGAGCGATCGTTGTTTTTATGATCGCCCCGATCAACGGCTACCAACGTAAGGCGAAATAAAATGGACTGGTGGATCGGTTGAAACCCTTGCAGGCTGGGATCGTCTCTGTGTAGGAGTTTTCGCCTTAAGTTGATACCCCGATCAACTCACCTGTTGAAACCACCGAATTAAGACCTGGGCTAGGCGCTTGGGATCGTGGCGCACGGCGTGGGTGAGGGGGTCTTCGGTCATAATCGGCGCAACGACGATATTGCGCCCTAGGTCTCGCACGGCGGGTTTGTCTAAAATTACGGGCACTGAGCCCTCCTGAAGATACCGATCGCAGGCGGCGGGGGAGGGGGATGATTTCTGGACAAGTACGGTGTCAAAGAGGGGAAACCCACAGGCCCGATCGATGGCTTGAAGATGATCGGAGACGGTGTAGCCGTCCGTTTCGCCGGGTTGGGTCATGATGTTACACACATAGATGCAGGGGGCTATCGATCGCTGGAGGGCTTCTGCCAGTTCGGGCACCAGCAGGTTGGGGATGACGCTGGTGTAGAGGCTACCGGGGCCGATGATGATGTAGTCCGCCTGCTCGATCGCTTGGAGGGCGGAGGGGAGGGCGGGGGGATTGGGGGGAGTACAACCAATGCGGACAATTTGCCCCTGGGCTTCAGGGATTTTAGATTCCCCTTCGACGCGGCGGCCATCGGCGAATTCTGCCCAAAGTTGTACATCGCTGAGGGTGGCGGGCAGGACGCGCCCCTGTACGTCTAAAACCTTGGAACTGGCTTGAATGGCTTTTTCAAAATCGCCGCCGGTAATGTCGGTCATGGCGGTTAGAAATAGGTTGCCAAAACTGTGTCCGGTTAAGCCTTCCCCGGCACGGAAGCGGTAGCGAAAGAGTTCTGTGAGTAGTTTTTCTTCCCGGGCTAGGGCGGTTAAACAGTTGCGAATATCGCCGGGGGGCTGTACGCCCATTTCTCGCCGTAAGCGACCGGAGGAGCCCCCATCATCGGCCACAGTGACGATCGCGGTGATGTTGGCGCTGTAGTGCTTGAGACCCCGGAGTAAGTTAGAGAGCCCCGTGCCACCGCCGATGGCCACAATGCGGGGGCCTCGATGCAAGCGGCGATGGGTGAGTAACACATCTACCAAATCTCCATCCTGGGGGTTGGGGGCAATCACTTCCGTAATGGCTCCCACGGTGCGGCTTTGTCCCCAGAAGATGAGCAGGAAGCCTAAGCCGAGGAGGAGCGGGCCACTGAGGTAGCGGGGAATGACCTGGGCAATGACGGAGAGCACGGAACGAATGATCCGTAGGCTGTAGTAGACCGGGGTTAAATTGGCCCAGATGGCCAGACCCAGAATCACCATGAACATTCCCAAGGCACTTAAAAAGAGCCAGCGCTTGACGAATAGGCCAGGGGCTAACCACTTAAAGGGCTGAGTCCAGGGGGTGAGCCAGTGCCAGACTCGGCGGGAAGAGCGGCGGATTTTTTTGCGAAAGCGCATAGGCAGGAGCAAGACAAGGGGCCCAGGTAACGATCGTTGATTTTACCGTGCTTTGCGCGATGTCCCCTTACAGGCGTTGTAACCGATCGTGGATAATCTGGGACGCTGGTGGAGCAAAGATGTTGGTATTCATTTCCTAATCTTATCATTTCTGGATCGATTCAATATGTTGTTTAAGATCTAAATATAATTCCTTAAAAATCGGACATTTATCCATAAGCTTAATATGATCAAGTTTCTTAACCAAATCTGATGTATGAGTATCTTTCGAGTAATGCATACTTGTATGCTTAGTTACACAGTCTTGTAGTATTTTTGACAATTTTTCTCGGCAACTGCCTTTTTGCAATGTATTTGAAGGTAACGTATAATCTTCCTGCGGATTATCATGCTCAAAATAAATCGAGAAATTTTCAGGGAAATCAAAGTTGACTTCATAAGTTTTTAAACAGCTTTTTATTTCAAAGGAATATCTCTTTAATTCAACATTATTTTGTACGCTCTGATCCCAATCTGCAATGATCCATGCTTCCAGTTCTGGAGCAGCAAAACCAACCACAACCGGTATGGCGATCGTTCCCAAACTGGTCAAGTAATTTTCAATTGCCTCCTGTAATATACGCTTTTTATGAGCTAGATTATGACAATCTAGATCATCAAACACCAGAATTAAATCCGGTTGAGGATCATATTTGATTCCGTCCACAAGTCTAGCTTGAATTTGCTTTAGTAGGCTATTCCCCGTTGCACCACGGGCACTGGCTTTTTGTTTTTCCCGGTAGTCTTGATCGGTTGGAAACGTTCTAGGCTTTTTAGGATTTTGCTTCAATCCAGCGGGAAAACGGCGTTGAAATTCACAATCTTCAAACAACTGCTCAAGGAATGGTAATAATCCTCTGGCTTCCGCTTCTCCCCCTCCCGCAAAAGTCCAAATTTTTACCATGGCCACCCTCCAATTACAGGATCACCAATACGATACAAATCTCCTAATTCCCAGCCATCGTCAAACCAGGACTGAAGCCGTGATTGATCCAAACGAGACATAGAATAATGCACCTGATCTTTCGGCATGGGGTGAAAAACCAAAATATTTTCTGGACAATCTGTGAATTGATCTAGCAAGCTTGGACTATGGGTTGTAATGATTACCTGAGATTTCATAGAAGCAGTCTTAATCCAACTCGCTAGTGTACTCATCCATGCGGTATGTAAGCCAATTTCCGGTTCTTCAATCACCAGTAAAGGAGGAGGACTAGGAGATAAGAGAATCACCGCCCAGCATAGCATCCTGACCGTTCCATCAGAGAGATCATTAAGATAGAATGGCTCTTCAAGATTTTGCCATCTCCATTCAACATTAAAATTAGTTCCAAGCACTAGCGCTCTAACTTTAAGCGTTGCAGGTAATATTTTTTTGATCTCTTGGTTAAGCCGATCGATGAAATCAAAGTTTTGCTGATCAAGATTAAAAATAACTGCTGCTAAATTCGTTCCTGTCGATAAGAGGAACACGTCTTTTCTTCCAATTTTAGGCTCTGCATTACGAATAGCTGCTAAATCCATGTGGTTTGCATTATAAAACTGCCACTGTTTTACATCATCTAAAATCTTCCTTCGTTCTTCATACAATGGAGTAAGATTAGGAGCAAACTGACTTTTATCTAGCAAAATATCAATGCTTTGAAGCATTAGCTCATTGACTGGAACTTTTTCTAAAGTTTCAAATTGCGTTTGCTTAGAAGTTGGATTTTCTTTTCGAGTATAAACTCCTTTGCCTGAAGCTTGATCATGGAATTTATAAAAATAGCGGGGTTCAGAAAATGAACGTCTTTGTGTTGTTTTTTCTGATATAGAAGTCCGATGACTACTTAATGATTCATATTTAATATAGACTCCTCCCATACTATTTCTCTGGATCAGTAGGCTGACTTCTAGGACACTTATTTTATATACATTTTTGCTGGAAGAATCAGAAAACCCGTACTTCAGGGTTACGGTAGAAGGAAGTTCACGAATTGTACCATCTAGGATTCGCGTCTGTCCCAGCAACGAGATAGCATCCTCGAAACTGGTGACACCTCGGCTTTGATCGGGTTCTGTAAGACAATTTTTTAAGAACTGAAAGATACTGATGACATTACTTTTACCTGAACCATTTGGCCCAATAAAAATATTTAAGTTTTTCCAATCAATGCGTTGTGGCTGTAGATTTTTAAAGTTCGTGGTTTCAATGTAGGCTAGAGGACGATGGCTCATAACTTTTTTTTTCAAAATGATTGTTAGGTTTTTAATAGTCCTAATGGATTTTTTACAATCGCTGTAACCGATCGCTCATGATCTCCGCCTGTTTTTGAGCTTCTGATAGGAGTCCTTTCGTATTTTCAATGAGTTCCTGGGGCGCTTTGTTGACAAAACCAGGGTTATTTAAGCGTTTTTCAAAGCCTTGAATCTCTTTTTCAAGCTTGGCTAACTCTTTCTCCAATTTAGCCTTGAAGCTCTCCAAGTCCACCACACCTGCTAAAGGTAAAGCAATTTGTACCGTACCCGTAACCCCCACTAAACTTTGTTGAGGAATTTCTTCGGAATTGGGAACGATCGTGATGGTTTCTACTTTGGCTAAGTCCTGAATATAGCGTGACCCCAAGTTTAAAATCTCCCGTTCCTGAGGATTTTCACTTTGTAAAATACAGTCCACTTTCAGGGCCGGTTTCACCTGAGCTTCGGCGCGAAGGTTACGCACAATGCGAATGGTATGGGTTAACAATTCAAAGGTAGTTTCTAGATCCGGATCTAGCCACTCAGCAATCACTTCAGGATAGGCTTGGAGTGCCAGAAATTCCGTTTCCGATCGTTGGGTGAGGGTGTGCCAAATTTCTTCCGTAATGTGGGGCATAAAGGGATGAAGTAAGGTTAAAGTTCCCTCTAACACCGTGGCTAAAATAGGCTGAACCGATCGTTTTTGGTCGCCCCCCGCCCAGAGCCGAGATTTAGCCAGTTCAATATACCAATCACAAAAATCTCCCCAAATAAACTCATATAACCCTTTCGCCGCTTCCCCTAACCCATAGGTTTCAATTTGGGATCGGGTTTGTTGCACCGTATGGTAATAGCGAGAAAGAATCCACCGATCGCTGAGGTCTAAAGTCTCCCGTTGGGATGGGGAAGGTTGACCCAAATTCTGAGGGGTTTCGCCCGCTAAATTCATTAGCACAAACCGAGACGCATTCCACAGTTTATTGGCAAAATTGCGACTGGCTTGAACGGAAATGGACTCATCGGTTTGACGATCGTATTCTAAGCGAATATCCTGACCGGCTCCCGCCACTTCTTTAATTAAGGTATAGCGCAGGGCATCGGTGCCATACTTCTCAATTAACAGCAGGGGATCAATGCCATTTCCTGCCGATTTAGACATTTTTTTGTTATTTTCATCCCGCACCAAACCGTGAATATATACATCCTGAAAGGGCATCTGTTTCGTAAAATACCCCGCCATTAAGGTCATGCGAGCCACCCAGAAGAAAATAATATCGAACCCCGTCACCAGGGTTGTAGTGGGATAGTACCGGGCCAGATCCGCCGTGTCCGCTGGCCAACCCATCGTCGAAAAGGGCCACAATCCCGACGAAAACCAGGTATCCAACACATCCGGATCCCGCTCTAACCGTACCCCTGCCCCAAACTGCGCTACCGCCTTAGCCTGAGCTTCCGCCTCATCCAGCGCCACCACAAAAGGCGTATTGTCCCGAATTTCTCCCTCCGTTTCAGTGACCGCATACCAAGCCGGAATCTGATGCCCCCACCACAACTGCCGAGAAATGCACCAGTCCTTGAGGTTCACCAGCCAATCCCGGTACACCTTCGTCCAACGATCGGGCACAAACCGGGGAGATTGTTCCTGATCTAACCAGCGCAGGGTGTCCTCCGCCAGCGGCTGAATCTTGACAAACCACTGGGTCGAAAGCAACGGCTCTACCGGCACTTTCCCCCGATCGCTGTAGGGAACCGTGTGGCGATAGTCTTCAATTTTGACCAGAAAGCCCTGAGCCTCCAACGCCTGCACCACCGCCTTCCGCGCCTCATAGCGATCGAGCCCGGCAAATTCCCCCGCATTTTCGTTCATGCTGCCATCTTTATTCATGACATTAATAAAAGGCAGATTGTGGCGTTTCCCCATCTCAAAATCATTGGGATCGTGGGCAGGAGTCACCTTCACACAGCCCGTCCCAAACTCCCGATCCACCAACTCATCCGCAATAATCGGGATCTGTCGCCCCACCAACGGCAAAGTCACCGTTTGACCGATTAAATGACAATAACGATCGTCCTGCGGGTTGACTGCCACCCCCGTATCCCCCAACATCGTCTCCGGTCGCGTCGTCGCCACCTCCAGGTAACCCGATCCATCCGTCAAAGGATAGCGGAAATGCCAGAGATGGCCATCCACTTCCTTCGGCTCCACCTCCAGATCCGACACCGCCGACTGACTAGCAGGGCACCAGTTCACCAGATAATTGCCCCGATAAATCAGCCCCTCCTCATAGAGCCGATTAAACGCCGTCAGCACCGCCTGGGACAGCCCCTCATCCATGGTAAAGCGCTCCCGGCTCCAGTCCACCGAAATCCCCAAGCGCCGCTGCTGATTAACGATCGTTCCCCCCGACTCCTCCTTCCACTGCCACGCCCGTTCCAAAAACTTCTCCCGCCCCACCGCTTGGCGCGTCTTCCCCTGGGCCTTCAGTTCCTTTTCCAGAATGGTTTGCACCGCAATACTGGCGTGATCCGTCCCCGGCAGCCAGAGGGTATTACAGCCAATCATGCGGTGATAGCGCACCAGCACATCAATCAGCGCACTCTCAAAAGCGTGGCCCATGTGCAAACTGCCCGTCACATTCGGCGGCGGAATGACCACACAATAGACCGGAGCTTCGGAATTCACATCCGCCACAAAAGCGTGCCGAGTTTCCCAAAGGGTCTGCCAGCGGCTTTCTGCTTCCTTGGGTTCGTATTGGGAGGGGAGATTGAGGGGTTCCGGGGTCATAGATATTTTCACCAGACAGCGCTTTTAAGTGTGCCACAGGATGCAGACCTTGGCTCGCTACCAATTGAAATTGGTTACCTATGATGTAAAACAGGAGGTCATTGTTCAATGGCTGTAGAACAATATCGTCAGTACATTCAACACTATCTATCGGAACGTGCCGAGCGTTCTGCTCAGCAAAAAGTTGCACCGGAGTACAGCGTACAGACTGTGTTTGATACCCAGCAGGATCACTATCAGTTAATGTATGTGGGTTGGCGGGGCAACAAACGAGATTTTGGCTGCATTTTGCACGTTGATATTAAGAACGGTAAAATCTGGATTCAGCACGATGGAACTGAAGAGGGCTTTGCCAATCGGTTAGTGGAAATGGGGGTTCCGAAGCAAGATATTATCCTAGCTTTCCATGAACCTGAAGTCCGAGAGTTTACAGGCTTTGGCACTGGATCCTGAGCTTGCAAGTCATAGATGACCCCACCAGGCTGAGAAATCGCATTGTCGGGAATGCCATCTCGCAGAATCACCATGAGAATATCTGCCTCTGGATCGTACTTGTTCTGGGGCAGTCAGAACATTTTCAACTT
>DALYGI010000221.1:0-7203 GCA_031971595.1 Prochlorotrichaceae cyanobacterium CTOTU29312 | reverse complement strand
CTCAAAACTCAAAACTATTCCCATTCCCCATGAATACCTTTATCTTCCTCCTAGTGGTAACTGGCTTTACCGGTGCTGGTATCCAGTTCATGATTAAAAACCTACTCTATATTTGCCAGCCCAGTGAAGTCTTAATTTTTTCCGGTGCCAAACGTCGCTTACCCAATGGTCGCACGGTTAGCTATCGCCTGGTCAAAGGGGGCAAAAGTTTACGCACACCCTTGTTTGAGAAAGCCTTTCGTATGGATCTCACCAATACCATTATTGAACTGAAGGTGAGTAGTGCCTATTCAAAAGGCGGGGTTCCCCTTTCCGTCGAAGGGATTGCCAATATTAAAATTGCCGGGGAAGAACCCATTATCCACAATGCGATCGAGCGTTTGTTGGATAAAAACCGCAAGCAAATTGAACAAATTGCACGGGAAACTTTAGAAGGTAATTTAAGAGGCGTTTTAGCCAGCTTAACCCCCCAACAGGTCAATGAAGATAAAATGGCCTTTGCCCGGAGTTTACTGGAAGAAGCTAGTGAAGATTTGGAAAAACTGGGCTTAACCTTAGATAACTTACAAATTCAAAATATTTGGGACGAAGTAGGCTACCTCGATTCCATCGGACGACAACAACAGGCAGAATTACAACGGGATGCCCGCATTGCTGAAGCCCAAAACCGCTCAGAATCGATCGTGAAAGCTGCTGAAAATGAACGGAATACTAAGCTTAAACAACTGGAAAGTGAAACAGCGATCGTTCAGTCGAAAGCAGAACAACGAATCCAAGATGCTTTGACTAAACGGCAAGCGATGATCGCAGAAGCAGAATCTGTGGTAGAGGCGGAAATTGCCCGCACAGAAGCGGAAATGGGTGTCCAAGAGGCCCGCATTAAACAAGTGCAACAGCAACTCCAAGCAGATGTGATCGCCCCCGCTGAGGCAGCATGTAAACGGATGTTATCGGAAGCGAGGGGGAATGCGGCCAAAATTATTGAAGAAGGGAAAGCCCGCGCCGAAGGGATTCGAGAATTGGCAAAATCCTGGACAAATTCTGGGGGGAATGCCCGCCAAGTTTTCCTCTTCCAAAAGTTGGATTTACTGATTAAAACCTTAGTTTCTACCGTTCCCACCGTGGAAGTGCAAAACGTCACCCTGGTAGACACCAAAGGGGGCAACTTTGGCACCCAATTGGCCGCTTTTAGTGAACAGATGCGCCAAACCACCGGACTAGATTTGCCAGGAGCGGTGAACCGCCTGGGAAAGCCGAGTAGCGCTCCCCAAAATCCCGCCGGGAGCGCACCCCGTTCAACAAAACCCGTGGTTCAATCTCCTTCGTCTCAGACCGCAGGACGATCGCAGGAGCCAAAGGAGTCCAAACCACCAATTCCGCCAAGTTCACCACCTCCGTCAAGCTCACCAGTCCCCCCAGTGGAGATTGCCCGATCTCAACCCCTGGAGTCCAAACCTGAACCCAGTCAATCTCTCACGAATTTTCAAGATTTCGAGTCATTGGAAATTCCAGAAACTTCCTTGAATTTGCCCCAGGAATCTCGGCCTTTCCCCCCTGCTCAACCCCCACAGGCTCCAAGCATCGAAGCCCCACCCACTCCTCCAACGTCGTCCCATGCGACCCCCCTCGATCGTCTCCACCGCCAGATCGAAGATCTCCTCGATCGTTTAGTCCTGGCCGGTGCAACGATTCCCCAGGCAGAAATCAGCCTTCAGAACACCCTGAAGCGTAACCCCAGCCTGAAAAAACAACTTAAAAAAGCACTGGAAGCCGGGGGGACAGCGGCCCTTGCCCAAATTTTTCAGCATTCTCTGATTCCCATCCCCACCCCCACGATCGAAGCCTGGCTAGCGGAGGATTAAGGGAAATAGGGCTTAGCGTAAGGGTAATCCCCCCATGGTTGCCCAGTCACAAGGGATCCGCAGGGTAGAACTCGATCGTTTGACCATTTTATTAGACAATAAACGAGGTGATCCCCAAAATCCCTTAGGAATCGGGGGCAAAAGACCGAATTAGGAGGTTGCGTTTTGGCTAAAAAAAGTATTGCAAATTTGACCGCTGCGGATCTCTCTGGCAAGCGGGTTTTAGTCCGGGTTGACTTTAATGTTCCCTTAGATGAAAGCGGCAAGATCACCGATGATACCCGCATTCGGGCGGCTCTCCCCACTATTCAAGATCTCATGAGTAAAGAGGCCAAAATCATTCTCTGTAGCCACATGGGTCGTCCCAATGGCAAGGTTGTAGACAGCATGCGCCTAACCCCCGCTGCCGAACGACTGAGCGAACTCCTGGGCAAACCCGTGGTCAAGCCCTACGACTGCATTGGGGATGCGGTGCAAACCCAGGTGGATGCCATGGGGAATGGGCAAGTGATCCTCTTGGAAAACCTCCGCTTCCATGCCGAAGAAGAAGCAAATGATCCTGAGTTTGCTAAAGCCCTCGCTTCCCTGGCGGATGTTTATGTCAATGATGCCTTTGGGACTGCCCACCGTGCCCACGCCTCTACGGAAGGGGTTACCAAATACCTATCCCCCAGTGTGGCCGGGTATTTAATGGAAAAAGAACTGCAATACCTGCAATCGGCGATCGAAAATCCTCAGCGCCCCTTAGCAGCGATCGTTGGAGGCTCCAAAGTTTCCAGTAAAATTGGCGTGATTGAAACCCTGCTAGAAAAAGTAGACAAGCTGCTGATCGGCGGCGGTATGATTTTCACCTTCTACAAAGCGCGGGGCTTGTCCGTTGGTAAATCCCTGGTGGAAGAAGACAAGCTGGAACTGGCCAAAGCTCTGGAAGTTAAAGCCCAGGAGAAAGGCGTACAGTTATTGCTGCCCACGGATGTGGTGGTTGCGGATAACTTTGCTAAGGATGCCAACGCTCAAACCGTTTCCATTGATGCCATTCCCGATGGTTGGATGGGCTTAGACATTGGCCCCGATTCCGTTAAAGCCTTCCAAGCGGCCCTTGCAGAGTGTAAGTCTGCCATTTGGAACGGGCCCATGGGCGTTTTTGAATTTGATAAATTCGCCGTTGGCACCGAGGCCATTGCCCGCTCTTTGGCTAGTCTCACCAAGCAAGGGGTGATCACCATTATTGGCGGTGGAGACTCCGTAGCCGCAGTGGAAAAAGTGGGGGTCGCAGACCAAATGAGCCACATTTCTACCGGTGGCGGAGCCAGCCTGGAACTGTTAGAAGGAAAACAGCTACCCGGTGTAGTGGCCCTAGATGATGCCGCCTAGTCGGGATTTCTAGCTATATCTAGCAACAGCTAGGCTGAAGCTAGACTGCAAAAGGGGGATGAACCTATTTACGGGTAGTCCCCTTTTTTTCTTGCTATTTTTTGAGGCTAGTACTTGGCACTTAAGGATCAGACTCTTCCACCACAATATCGATCGTTTTGGGTTCGGGGGGCGCGGGTTGAGCGTCTGTGGGGCGGGTGGGTGTGGGGAACTGGGCATTTTCTAACAGGCTGTCTACAAACCGTTTAGCTTCTTCCGTGGTCATTTCGCCCCGTCGTACCAATTCATCTGCCTTTTGCTGGGCTTCCTGCGCCAACTCCGCCAGCCGATCCCCGGCCTTTTCACCGGCATAACTGGCCAGACCTACGCCCAAATACACTGCCTTGCGGAGAAAACCACTCAGATTATCCATTGAAGATCGCTCTAGAATAGAGGCTCAGAAGAGGATTACAACTAATTAAAAACAAAAGAGACCCGGAGACCACGCCTACCTCAAGCATCCCGTATTGCTGCTACCTTCCGGTTCTGACAAGGTTAGGGCGTTGCGATCGCATGGATCCGAGTCAGACTTCATTATAGCACCTAAACCGACAATTGGGGGTAAAGAGTCGATCGGGTTTTAGATCTGCTCAGTCCTCATTCCTCAGTCTAACGGGGCCAGGTTTCCCGTTCCCCTGCTCCTCAGATAAGATGGTCATTGGTTGATCCTCAACTTGCTGGCGTTGGAGGCTGAATCGGTCTGGTATCGGTCTTCTGGTCGGATGGTGAGGTGTAGTGAGGTAAGGTTGTGAAAGTTTCTCGATGGTTAATCGGGTTGTCCGTGGGTCTGGTTTTGGTTGGGGTCGGGGGAGGCGGGATTTGGCTCTACCGACAGCGCAACACTGAGGAGAAGGCGGATTTCTCGAAGCTATTATCGCCGGTTACCCAAACGAATTTACAAATTGAAATTACTACCAGTGCGGTGGTGCAGCCCCTCAAAACGGTGAATCTCAGCCCTAAAAATGCCGGAATTTTGACCGAACTGCGGGTGGAGCAGGGGGATCGGGTGCAGGCGGGAGAGGTGATTGCCCAAATGGACGATCGGGATTTTCAGGCTCAGTTGATCCAAGCTCAGGGCCGGGTGGCGGAAGCTCAGGCCCGCTTGGCGGAGTTGGAGGCAGGTAGCCGTTTGGAGGAAATTCAAGCGGCCCAAGCCCAGGTACAACAGGCCCAGGCCCGTTTGGAGGAAAGTCAAGCCCGTGTGGATTTGGCACGGGATCGGTTACAACGCAATGAAGCGCTCTTTGCGGAAGGGGCCATTACCCTAGACGATCGGGATGCTAGCCAAACGGAGGTGGAGCAGGCCCTGGCTTCTTTGGAGCAAAGTCAGGCCCAACTGCGGGAAGCGGAGCGCCGGTTGACCCAACTTAAAAATGGTTCCCGTGTAGAAACGATCGCCCAAGCACAGGCCCAACTCAAGACGGCAAAAGGTCAACTGGCGGCCCTGCGGGTGCAATTGGAAGATACGATCGTCCGGGCTCCCTTTGCGGGGATTATTACCCAGCGCTACGCCGATCCCGGTGCTTTTGTGACTCCCACCACTTCTGCGTCCGCCACCGCTAGCGCCACCTCCACCTCGATCGTGGCCCTGGCGGAGGGGTTAGAGGTGTTAGCCAATGTGCCCGAAGTGGATTTAACCCAGATTTATGTGAACCAGCCCGTGAAAATTGTGGCGGATAGCTACCCGGATCAGGTGTTTCAGGGCAAGGTGCGCTTAATTGCCCCGGAAGCGGTGAAGGAGCAAAATGTCACCTCCTTTGAAGTGCGGATCAGCTTGGTGGATGGTTTAAAGGAATTGCGATCGGGGATGAATGTGGATGTGACCTTTCTGGGGCAAGTCCTGAAATCGGCGATCGTTGTCCCCACCGCTGCGATCGTCACCCTAGAGGGACAGACCGGTTTACTGGTGCCAGGGGTAGATCAAGTTCCCCTCTTTCGGGCTGTGGTGATTGGCAGCACTGTGGGCAATCAAACGGAAATTTTGGAAGGCTTACAACCAGGGGAACAGGTGTTTCTAGATTTGCCACCAGGGGTCAATTTAGAAGATGTGCTGCCGGAGAATGGGGAGTAATCTTCATGATCTCAAGGAAAAGCGATCGGTCTTCCTAGGGGCAGGGGAGGGCGGGGAACGATCGTTTTCCCCAGAGCGATCGGGTTCAGTTTCACCCCATCTTCGATTAGAGTAATGAATACCGAATTTTTATAGTGAATCACCCTTCTAAATCCTCAGAATCATAATGGGCAAACAACGCGGCATCATTGCTTTTATCCTCGTGCTAATCATTGGGGCCATCTATGTCCTCAAAGCACTGCCCCTCAAGCTAGGCCTAGATTTGCAGGGCGGAGCCCAGTTAACCCTTTTGATCAAAACCACCCCGGAAGTGCCCCGGATTGGTGAACGGGAAATGGAAGCGGTGATCGAGGTGATTACGAACCGGGTTAACGCCTTTGGGGTATCGGAATCCGTGGTGCAGTCCGCAGGAGCCGATCAGATTTTGGTTCAGTTACCCGGAGTTAGTGACACAGCCCAGGCCGAGCGGGTGTTGCAGGGGGCGGCGGTTTTAGAATTTCGGGAGCAACTAGCCAACACGGAGTCCCAGTTTGAGATCGAGCAGCGGGTTCAGGCAGGCCTGTTATTCCAACAAGAAGAATTAGAAAAAAGCGGAGATACGGCGGGACTGGCAGAGAATAAAGCCGCCCTAGAGCGCAGTACCGAAGCGATCGCCGCCCTCTTTAGTCCTGCGGCGTTAATCGGCCGCAATCTTAAGGATGCGGGGGCTCAGCCCACCGGCCCCAATACCTGGGAAATTTATATTCGCTTTGATGGGGAAGGGGCCGATCGCTTTGCGGAACTGACGAAGAACCTGGCGGGAACGGGGCGCACCATTGGCATTTTTCTAGACAATGAACTGATCAGTTCACCGATCGTGGGGGTGCAGTTTGCCCAAACCGGGATTGTGGGAGGCTCTGCCTCCATTACGGGGAACTTTGATGCCCAGGGCGCTAACGATCTGGCGATTAAACTGCGGGGGGGAGCCTTGCCCGTGCCCGTGGAAGTGGTGGAAAACCGCACCGTTGGGGCCACCCTGGGTCAAGACAGTATTCGCCGTAGTATCGCAGCGGGCATTGGCGGATTAATTTTAGTCTTGATCTTCATGGTGGCGTACTATCGCCTACCGGGGGTCATTGCAGACATTTCCCTGATCATTTACGCCATCCTCACCCTGGCAGTCTTTAGTTTATTTGAAGTCACCTTAACCCTGCCGGGAATTGCGGGGTTTATCCTTAGTATTGGCATGGCCGTAGATGCCAACGTGCTGATTTTTGAACGCACCCGGGAAGAATTAGTCTCTGGTAAATCCCTCTATCGATCGGTAGAGTCCGGCTTTTACCGCGCCTTCAGCAGTATTTTGGATGGTAACGTCACCACGGTGATTGCCTGTGCCGGTTTATTTTGGTTTGGCAGTGGCCTCGTCAAGGGGTTTGCCCTCACCCTAGCCATCGGCGTGTTGGTGAGTATGTTTACGGCCATTACCTGTAGTCGCACCATTTTGTTCACCGCCATCGCCCTGCCTGCCCTCCGCAAACCAGAGTTATTCCTGAGTGCAGCGCTGTTGGCTAAACGGGTCGAGCGGGTTTAGTCCCAGAGCCCATGCGTCCACGGAAGCGATTTGGCCAGCACTGGCTACGAAGTGAAACGGTTCTAGCCACCATCACGGCGGGGGCAAATCTCCAGACCACCGATCGGATCTTAGAAATTGGCCCCGGCCAGGGGGTACTCACCCGATCGCTTCTGCCCAGGGTTGCCCAGGTAGTAGCCGTAGAAATCGATCGGGATTTGTGTAAAAACCTGCGCCAGCAGTGGGGGCAGTGCCCCAGTTTTAGCCTCGTGGAAGGGGACTTTTTAGCCCTTTACGCCGCCGGTTTA
>DALYGI010000220.1:5077-7204 GCA_031971595.1 Prochlorotrichaceae cyanobacterium CTOTU29312 | reverse complement strand
CGAGACTTTTCTACCCTTGATCTAGAAAACTTAATTGAGGAGGTTGCTGATTTGGGGCGACGAGATAAAAGGAAACTGGAAAGCTTGCTGATTCGACTACTGGAACATCTTTTAAAGCTGAAGTATTGGAAATCAGAATTGAGCAACAATTTAGGACATTGGCAAGCTGAAGTAACCAATTTTCGTAAGCAACTCAAAAGAGAATTAAAATCAAGTCCCAGCTTGAAGCCTTACCTCCAAGAAATTTTCTTAACCTCTTACCAAGATGCTAGAGACATTGCATCACGACGGTGCCAAATGCCCCTAGAGGTATTTCCAGAAGTCTCTTTTATGACTTTAGATCAAGCTTTAGATGAAGATTGGTTTCCAGAATCTTTCGATTCAATTTAAATTTTGTTGACAGGAAGACGTTCAAGATGGATCAAGTTTAATCACCCCTAATCTGCTCAAACGCCTTCGCTAAAATTTCTTCCCGATCGATCTGGCCTTCCAACTCTGCCTCAGAATATTGTCCTTCAAAGGCTTCTAGAGCCGCCTTTCTGATCGCCGTATCAAACGCATCAGTCAGAATTTCCCGTAACTCGATCGCAGTTGCATAAACTCCGCCAGACTTCCGCCGCTGGTTTACTCGCTTAATTTCTTTCGTAGCATTATAAATCGAAAACTCCCAAGAACGAGTCGTCCGTTTTTCCGCCGCTTGCTTGATCAAATGTAGCAGCAGAATCACCCCATAACTGTAAATTTTGTTAAGCTTGTCTTCCTTAGACATTTCTTCCATTTCCCCAATCAGCACTAAGGCATCTTCATACTGCTCTGCCTCAATGTGCTGCCGTAACATTGTCAGTTCTTCCATTGCCTGCGCTGACTCTCCTTAGCCATCAATAGTCACTAAATTATGGTTACTAATTTTTCTGAAGTCACCACTGTTGAATAGCTGATCTTGATTATACCCCAAAAACTTCAAAAAATACCCTCTCAGTAATTTAAAATCACAGGGCTTCAAATCGCAGAATTTTAGAACTATTGATTATGTTTAGGGATCTGAATTTAGAACGGAGGAAAATTTTTGTTACCTTAGCTCGAAAAAGGGCAAAAAAGGGATCTGGTAGTAGTCACTTCTTTTTGAATAAGCGAACTTGGACTCTTCCCGTGACGGATATTCGTAGATTTCTTGCAAGTATTCCTTTTGTGGTAGTGGGTGGTGTGGCAACACGTCTTTATATGCCAGAGCGAATGACCTTAGATCTAGATATTGTAATTGCTGCTGATCAGGCGAAAATTGTCTATAAAAACCTGCAAGAAATGGGTGCTAAAAAAATCACTAACTTAAGTATTCCTGGTAGTCAGTGGGATTTGCCCGATGGCACTTCATTAGATGTTTTAGAAATTGATGAACCCTGGATTGAATCGGCTTTAAGTTTTCCAAATTATTCACCAGACGGCTTACCGATTATTGACTTACCTTATTTGATTTTGATGAAGTTAAATGCAAGTCGTAGTCAGGACTTAGCAGATATTAGTCGGATGTTAGGGTGTGCTAGTGACATTCAAATTCAGAAAACTCAGGCTGTTATTGAAAAATATCTACCAACGGCTACAGAAGATTTAGAAAGCTTAATTATGCTAGGGAAACTTGAATATCAGTAAAATGTATAAAACACAACTTGTAAAACTACTGTATAAATCACTTCAGCTACTCATTCTTCCATGGCTACTTTCAGGTGTTCATGATGCTACATGAATGTAATATTTATAAATCTACTGCATTAGCCAGAAAACATCAAGAAACCCAGCTTAAACTTCAACGCTGGGAACGATCGCTCTCCGTTGCCCAAAATGCAGCAGCTTTTTTAAGAACACAACTTCAAGTGGATCAGGTTTTTTGTTTTGGATCTATCCTCGATCGGAATTCTTTTACCCTAACATCAGACATTGACTTAGCAGTACAAAATCTAGATCCTGAACAGTTTTTTACCACCGTAGCTCAACTTCAAGATTTAGATCCAGAATTTAAAATTGACTTAGTAGATCTCGATCGCTGTTCCCTCTCCTTAAAGAATCTTATTTTAACTGACGGGAAAGAACTATGAATGGGCGATACTTAACCCTTGCGGGCAGAATTCGACG
>DALYGI010000220.1:0-4977 GCA_031971595.1 Prochlorotrichaceae cyanobacterium CTOTU29312 | reverse complement strand
CAGGCACAGCAACGGGCTGACCAGGCACAGCAACGAGCGATACAAACACATCAACAGATTATACAGGTACAGCAGCGGGCTGACCAAGAACAGCAACGGGCCGATCGTCTAGCGGCTTACTTACGATCGCTCAACATTGATCCCGATACGATTCCCTAACGACTCATCCTACGCATTACTAACTGCTTCCCAATGAATCAAAGTCTCTACGATCGGGATTTCTATAGTTGGATTTACCATCAATCTACCCTGTTGCGCCAAAAACGCTTTGATGAGCTAGATCTGATCCATTTAACTGAGGAAATTGAGGATTTGGGTAAACGTCACTATGAGCAATTAGAATCCCGGCTCATGCAATTAGCGGCTCATTTACTGAAAGGGAAAGTTCAACATTGGAAACGAACGAATAGCTGGCGGGCAACAATTCGGGTTCAACGCAAATCGATTACTAAACTGCTCGATCGTAATCCAGGCTTAAGGGCTCGGTTAGCGGAAGCTCTTGCAGAAAGTTGGGATCAGTCCAGGGATTTAGCGATCGTTGAAACTGATCTTCCCGATGAAAGTTTTCCTGAAACTTGCCCCTTTACCTTAACTGAAATTATGGATCAGGAGTTTTGGCCAGAACCCACTCCCTGACCCATTTCCTATGCAAAATATTCTGATTCTCCTGGGCGCTAGTTTTGCCCTGGGTGCCCTGCCGATCGTTGCTTGGCTGACCTATCTCTTGGCCCGTAAGCATTTAGAAACCTTAGGCACGGGCAATATTGGTGTGTCTGCGGCTTTTTACCACGGCGGTACGATCGTGGGGCTGCTGGCGGTGGCTTCGGAAGCGGCGAAGGGCATTGGAGTGGTGCTGCTGGCCCGCTATCTTTTTCCCCACTCGGCACTCTGGGAGCAGGGGGCTTTAATGGCGTTGGTGCTGGGACGCTTCACCTTGGGGAAGGGTGCTGGGACGACTAACTTGGTCTGGGGCTATCTCGCCCATGATCCGAATGTCACCCTCGTGGTGATGCTCATGGGCACGGGCAGCATCCTGCTGGTGCGGGAAAAACGGCTGGGCAAATGGCTGGTGTTGGGTCTGCTGCCGCTGATTACGGCTTTTCTCTATCCCTCCGATGGTATGCGGACGGGCATGGCTATGCTGATCAGTTTGATGCTGGGGGGAATCTACAGTCAAATCCCCGATGATTTAGATTTAAAGGCGGAAGAAGCTCAACCGGAGAGTCGCCCCGTGTTTCAATTTTTTCAAGGCAGGGGATCCCTGTTCACCCTCGATCAACCGTTGGAGCCCCAGCAGGTGGGCCATAAAGCCGCTACGTTAGCCCAGTTGAGGCGATCGGGCTATCCCGTGCCCAAGGGTTGGGTGATTCGGGCGGGGGATGATACAGAGCCCTTAGTGCAGTTGGTTCAACCTTCAGCCCTCAATCCGGTGGTGGTGCGCTCCTCTGCTCTGGGGGAAGACGGATTGGGGCGATCCGCTGCGGGGCAGTACCTAAGTTTATTGAATATTAAAAGCCCAGACCAATTACACCAAGCCATTAACCGCTGTTTGCAGTCCTACGATCGGGAGGCGGCTCGGCAGTATCGGCAGGATAGCCCGGAAACCGGCCCCGATGGTATGGCGGTGCTGGTACAGCCCCAAGTTACAGGACAATATTCCGGGGTTGCCTTTAGCCGGGATCCCTTGGCGCAACAGGGGGAAGCGGTGATTATTGAAGCCATGGCCGGGGCTGCGACCCAGGTGGTGTCCGGTCGTTATACCCCAGAGCAATATCGGGTTTATTTGCCTCCGAGAGTTCTCCAGGGGGAAGAATCTTGGCAACTGCCTCAGGATTTGGCCTTAGAAGTGGAGGGACAGGGCAGTGTTCCCCCCCGGATTTTAGAGCGGGTGGCTTATCTGGTGCGGCACTTAGAAAATCGCTACCACGGCATTCCCCAGGATATGGAATGGAGCTATGACGGCAAAACCCTCTGGCTGTTGCAGTGTCGGCCCATTACGAACCTGACCCCCATCTGGACGCGGAAAATTGCGGCGGAGGTGATTCCAGGGTGTATTCGTCCCCTTACGTGGTCGATTAATCGACCCTTGACCTGTGGGGTGTGGGGGGATATTTTCACGATCGTTTTGGGGGATCGGGCTGGGGATCTGGACTTTGGGGAAACGGCGACCCTCCATTTTGGCCACGCCTATTTTAATGCCACCCTGCTGGGGGATATTTTTCAGCGCATGGGACTACCCCCGGATAGCCTGGAATTTCTGACGCGGGGGGCTTCCTTTTCTAAGCCTCCTCTGCGATCGACCTTGGGGAACTTACCGGGGCTGCTGCGCCTGCTGGGGCGAGAATTGCGGTTAGGATCGGACTTTAAGCGGGACGATCGGGACTGTTTTCAACCGTTGCTGAGGGAACTGCGGGGCGATTCTCTAGGGGACTGGACGGCTTCGGGACTACTCCATCGCTGCGATCGAATTTTAGCGGCATTGCACCGGGCTACCTACTACAGCATTTTAGCGCCCCTGAGTTTTGCGCTCCGTCAGAAGCTCTTGAGGGTAGAGAACGATCGCCTCGACAATGACGCTAATCCAGAGGTGAGCGCTTTAGAAGAACTGAAAGGACTGGCACGGGCGGCCCGAATTGCCCAACAAACGGATCCCAGTGCGGGGGAAAATCCTATCTACCCCGATCTCCTTTCAGAGTTTCTCGATCGGTATGGCTACCTGAGTGAAGTGGGAACCGATATTAGTGTGCCGACCTGGAAAGAGCAACCGGAATTGATTACCAGTTTATTAGAGCAATATATTAACGATCCAGCCCTCAATTCGGATCTCCACTCTAGTGTCGATTCTACCCCAAAAGACGATCGTGCTGCCCCTATTTCTTCCCGACGCAAAATAGCTCAAAATGTAACGGAAGCCAATGTACAACACCGTCTCAATATGAAAGGTCAGGTTACCGCCCTTTACAGTGAACTGCTAGCAGAACTTCGCTATAGTTTTCTAGCGTTAGAACAACAGTGGTTAGACACTGGTTTATTAGACCAGCCTGGCGATATTTTCTATTTAGAATGTGAGGAAATCAAGGCGATCGTTAAGGCAGAACCGGCGGATCTACAATACTCTACCCTCAAAGCTAAAATTAGCGATCGTCGTTGTCATTTTGAAACCTATCAAACCCTCACCGTACCTTACCTCGTCTATGGCTTCAATCCTCCCGATCCTGATAGTAAGATAACCCCTGCTCAAAACTGGAATCAATCGGCAACGGTTCAAGGCATCGGCGCGAGTCAAGGCATTATAGAAGGAGTGATTCAGCGGGTGCCGTCCTTCCAAGGTTTACCCACCCTTTTACCCCAGATTACCCCCTCTACAATCCTTGTGGTTCCCTACACCGACTCCGGCTGGGCTCCCCTCTTGGCTAAAGCGGGCGGGCTGATTGCAGAAGTGGGAGGACAACTCTCCCACGGGGCGATCGTAGCGCGGGAATATGGCATCCCAGCGGTGATGAATGTTACCGGAGCTTTGCAACGTTTTGCCGATGGCGATCGGGTTCGGTTAGATGGGGGCAAAGGAACGATCGTGAAAATCTCTGAATAATTCTAATCGAGTACACAAGGGGGCGGCGTGATCCCCCAGGCGGTTAAGCGATCGTTTAAAGTTTGTAAAAACTTGAGATCCGGGTTTGCTGAGGGCGGCTGATAAAGAACCTCAACCGCTGCCCGTAAGCTGGAGGGGGTAGCGGCAACGGGGGCATCCAAATGGGCCGCAATCAGGCGTTCAATGGGCCATTGACTGATTTGGGTGAGCCAACGCTCCACGGTCTCTAGATCACGGTTGAGAATTAGGGTCTGCAAAATGGGCGCTACTTGAACGGCTCCATTGTGGTGCAAGGCTTCAAACGATCGCTGCCACTGCGCTGTCCATTGCCACGGTAACCAGCCAAAATAGTTACGACGAGACCGATCGGGGGCTTGGGTCGCTCGCTCCCACGCAGCAGCATTGGACAATACCCCCAAACTCTGAGGGCGAAAGTAAAAGGCAAAGAGTACAATCCGCTGCCAACCCTTCTGGCGATTTTCGGGCGTATCTTCCAGGGAATCTAGGGCACTCTCCCGTGCATGAAACAGCAAGGGCCAGGGATCGAGTTGGACACTTTCTGGCGGTAGGGCGGGAATGGAAATGAGGGCATCCGTTACCAGGAGCGATCGAGACGGATTGTGAAACAGGCTAACTTCTGCAAAATCCCCCAACCCTAGGGTAATTGGGCCCAAGATCGCCCAGTCTAACTCTGGCGGTAGGGGAGAAGCGGAGGCAGGAGAAAGAATATGAGTTCGTGCTGTGGGTAAGCCTAGCCAGGATAAGGGCAAATTAACCGGAAAACTCCAGGTATGGGGAACCACTAAGATCTGGGCTTGAGGACAATATCGGGCAAAGGGAGCCACAAATACCTTATGCTCAATACCGGACGCACTAGAGAAGATAATAAACCGCACTTCTCCGTAAGCATCCACTAATTCCCTCAGTAACCTCAGGCATTCTCCTGTAGGGGCCACGGGGGCATAGACCAGCAACCCGCCCCGATCTAGGGCAATCACCGTCATCCGAATGGGGACGGTCACATAAAAAATTCCCTGGATCTGCTCAAATACCCAAAGTTGACCGGGAACAATTTCCCGTCGCAAAGTGCGCCGCTGTCCATAGGGATAGAGGGGAACGATCGGCCAAAGGGGCCAATTCCAATCCTTGGAGCGATCGTTTCCCATAGTACTTTGCGGCGGTGATAGAGTAGATGGGTCCGTGGGTTAGCCAGAGCAATGACACTAGTTATGCTCAGCCAAACTCGTCACCTTCTCCTTGACCTCCTCAGGACGTTGGTTATAGTAACTCTTGTAGTAGTAATAACCGTAACCATTGGCGTAGTTGCTAGATTGAGTAATGCCATTAGCAACTAAGCCCAGCAGAGGACAAGCCGACAGTTTCAG
>DALYGI010000219.1:0-7212 GCA_031971595.1 Prochlorotrichaceae cyanobacterium CTOTU29312 | reverse complement strand
CTCTATTGCTTTTTCATATTGACCCTGCTCTCTGACTTGTTGTGATCGAGGACTAAAGTCCTAACTACAAATAGTGTAATTGGAGGACTTTAGTCTTTATAACAGGCGGTTTAATTGAATCAGGTTCCCATCGTCCAAGAGTTGATATATTCCACCTGATCCGGGGTTAAAGTATCTACACGAATCCCCATCGCTGCTAGCTTCAGACGGGCAATTTCTTTGTCCAATTCCTCAGGAATGGTGTAAATATCTGCCGCTAGTTGGCCTTTGTTCTTCACCAAATATTCACAGGCTAAGGCTTGGTTGGCAAAGCTCATATCCATTACCGCGCTAGGGTGACCTTCCGCTGCGGCCAGGTTAATGAGCCGACCTTCGCCTAGCACAATAATCGATTTGCCACTGGTTAACCGATATTGAGCGGTAAAGGGACGCACTTCTAGGGTTTCGGTGGTCATTTCTCCAAGGGCTTTCAGGTCAATTTCAATGTCAAAGTGACCGGAATTACATACCATAGCCCCGTCTTTCATTACCAGGAAATGCTCTCTGCGGATGACGTGTTTGTTGCCCGTAACGGTGATAAACAAATCCCCTTCGGGAGCCGCTTGATCCATGGGCATTACCCGGAAACCATCCATCACCGCCTCGATCGCTCTGACGGGATCGATTTCCGTGACAATGACATTAGCCCCTAAACCTCTGGCCCGTAGCGCTGTCCCCTTACCGCACCAGCCATAACCCGCCACCACGATCGTTTTGCCCGCTAGGAGCACATTCGTGGCCCGGATAATGCCGTCGAGGGTGGATTGACCCGTCCCATAGCGATTATCAAAAAAGTGTTTGGTATCCGCATCATTAACGTTCATGGCCGGAAAGGTCAGCACCCCATCCTTTTTCATGGCCTTAAGGCGCACAATGCCCGTAGTAGTTTCTTCCGTCGTTCCAATGAGATCCGCTAATTGATGTTGACGCTCTTTAATCAGAGTCGCCACCACATCGGAACCATCATCAATAATGATATTAGGACGATGATCTAAAGCCGTTTGCACATGGCGGTGATAGGTCGCATTATCCTCGCCCTTAATGGCAAAGACCGGAATGCCCTCATCCGCAACCAAACTAGCCGCCACATCATCTTGGGTAGACAGGGGGTTACTGGCAATTAACACCGCGTCCGCACCACCTGCTTTCAGGGCCATGGCCAGGTGAGCCGTTTCCGTTGTAACGTGGCAGCAGGCCACTAGACGAATACCAGCAAAAGGCTTTTCTTGAGCAAAACGATCGCGGATTTGCTTGAGAACCGGCATTTCACGCCCAGCCCACTCAATACGCTGCTTCCCTTTGGGTGCAAGGGAAATATCCTTAATGTCATACTTCATTTCAGTTTTGGAGGGAGGGGTCAATGTTGCGGTCATAGACTCGGTTTCCTTGTCAAATTAAAAACTAACGGGCAAACGGGCATCCTGCGCCCTGTTCAGTGTATCGCAGGGGACAGGGTTTTGGATAGTTTTGAGTTTTGAAGTTTGAGTTTTGAGTTAGGGCATAGGTTTCAGACTCAAGGCGTGTGCAACTTAAGTGCCAAAATCCCCAATTTCTGGGGACATCGCATCAAGAGATTGGGCTTCGTTCTACAAGAAACCGGGGATCCTGAAAACAGTTGCACATCGCGTGAAGATCTGCACTCTACCCCTACACCCAACCCAAAACTGAAAATCCAAAATCCAAAACTCAAAACTAAACACTCAAAACTTAAAACTCAAAACTCCTCCCTAAACATTCTGGGTGGCTAGGAGTTCCTTGAGTTGCTCTAGTTTGCTAGCCCAGCGAGGATCGGGCTGAAAACTACCCACCTCAGAACTCTTCGTTGTTGTGGCATTACTGGAACTACCGCGCTTGGCTTTGCTCTTTTTCCGGTTGCTGCTGCCGCTGCTGTTGCTAGGGGAATTGTCTCCCGATTCTTGAGTTTCAAAGTCCTCTTCCCCGCCTTCCGCTTTACCTCCCTTACTCCGGGGCAGGGCTTTTTCAATTTTAATGACACTATCTTTAAGGGTAATCCCGTTAAATTTTTCAATGATTTGATCGGCATGATCATCGGTTTGCACAGTCACGAAACCAAAGCCCCGGCACTTGCCCGTTTTCCGATCGGTAATGATCTTGGTGGATAGGGATATATCTTCCACATCGGAGAAGACCGCATCCAGTTCCTGACGTTCAAGTTCTTTGGGTAAGTTGCCAATGTATAGACGAATAGACATGGGAAAGATCCTCTTTAGGTGTTTCTTAAAATTGATTTATGCCAAAGCTTGGAAAACCAAGTTTTGTTTTGAAAATACTCCAAACCATAATAAAGAAGATCAGACACTCCATCACGCTGCAAAGTAGCGGCGAGAATGGAACGCACTGATCTCCAGAGGTTTAATGAGTTTGTCAAAAATTCTTGCTGTATCCTGGTTCCGTAGCCAAAACAAACAGGCCGAAATCTCCTCACTTGACCTAGACGGGCTAGATCAAAAAACAGATAGCTCAGAACAGTACAAGCAATGTCATTGCTGCATTTTGCTTGCTGCCTCCAGATCGGGACTGTGACCGATCGATCGAAATTCAGACGAAACGTGGATCTAAACAAAGGCCCAATGCCCTCTTCGTTGCCGCTTAATCTGTCTGTTCTTTGCCGAACCCAACAACTGCTGTGGGTTCCCTACAAGACCTAGGGGACTAAAAACCTAGGAAACTTTGAATCAATACGCACTGTCAGTGACAGAACTGAATAGACAGCATCATGTACCTTAGCATCTTAAGGGATCCAAATCAACTGTTGTCTGGGGGAAAAGTCTAAGAAAGTCAAAAAAGCCTGAAAAAAATTAATTGCTTTTCTGGGATAGAACCTGCTATACTAGGCAGAGTGTTCAAGTCAAGGGTCGCTAGCTCAGCGGTAGAGCACTCGGCTTTTAACCGATTGGTCCTGGGTTCGAATCCCAGGCGACCCATTTTTTTCCTAATCCTTAATTAACCTTCTAGGCTAACCCACCAGATAGGGATCTAGGGTTCTGTAACTGGGTAGTTCCGCTTGGATTTCTACCCCTGCTCGGAAGACTCTTCGATCGTTTTCGGGGCGGGATAGGAGTTCATTCCAGTTGCGGCCTTCAAATAAAATAAAGTGGGCGGGGGCTCCCGGTTCAATCACAGCGCAGGATTCCAATCCCATCCACTGGGCGGGGGTGCGGGTAAGGGCGGTGATCCAGTCTCCAAAGGGATGGTCTAAATGGGCGATGCGGGTAGATTCCCGAAGCACTTCTAAACCGTCGTGATCCCCAAAGGCATAGAAGGGATCGCGGCAATTGTCGCTGGCCAGGGCAAGGGGAACCCCGGCTTGTTTGAGTTCATGAAGGGCGGTAACGCCGCGCCAGCGGGGGGTGTGTTGGGGCTGGCGATCCTGTAGGTAAAGGTTACACAGGGGTAAGCTGACGATGCCGATCGCTGCTGCTTTGACCGTGGCGATCGTTTCCTCTAGGTCTGGGGGAGATTGTAAGCTGAGGCTACAGCAGTGTCCGCAGGTCACGGGGCGGGAAAAATCGTGCCGGAGTTTGGCCTGGGCAATGGCCCACAGCGATCGATCCTGGACATTATTACTTTCATCAACGTGCAGATCTAGCGGTAGTTGCCAAGCTTGGGCCACCGTAAATAAGCGATCGAGCCACTGGGGTAACTGGGGATCGGCAAAGAACACTCCCCCTAAAAGCCCTTGACTGGCGGCCACCGTTTCCAGCAAGCTTTCCAGTTCTTCCTCCGGGAGCCCATAATAGTTGGGAGGAACCAGAGCCACCGCCTCCAGGGTCAGACGATCGCGCCATTCTTGGCGTAAACTCTCAAACACCTTCCAAACCCGCTGTCCCAGCGTACCGCTAGAGTCTAAATGGGTGCGGATGGCTTGGGTGCCGTGGGCATAACTACACTGAAGCCCAAAACTCATCCGTTGGTATAAATCCTCCTCCGTCCAATACCGTTCAGCATCCTGAAACACCGCAGCCAATGCCCCAGCAAAACTGCCATCCGGGTTGGGGGTACGGGGCCAGATGTGACCCTTATCTAAATGGGCATGAATATCTACAAAACAGGGCAGCAGCAGTCCCCCCTCTTGGTCAATGACTAGCTCGCCCTCCATCTGGGCGGAGGAAGGATAGCCCTGGGCTAGTTGAATGTCCGTATAATTCCCCTGGGAGGAGACCCGAAGATGAACGTTGATGCAATCCCCATGTTGGGAAAAAGCATCTTCCAATTCAGAGACTCTCCCCTGAACTCGCAGTACACTAGAGGGGATATGAGTATTTAAGATCCACATGATCTACATCTTGCTGGGTAACTGGTCAACTGGTCACTGGTAACTGGTCACTAATTACTGGTCACTGGTCACTAATTACTGGTCACTAGTCACTAGTCACTAGTCACTGGTCACTAGTCACTAGTTGTTGCTGATTGGCTCAAAGATTGGGTAAACCATCCTATTTGCTCCACCCTATTTGCTTAGAGTACTGTGAATGTTGAATGTTTTGGCTAGACACGCCCTAGAAGATACCTCCTTTCAGCGCTTTTTCCGCTTAACCCCCGATGCCATGATTATGACGGATTTGAAGGGGCGGATCCAAGATGTGAATCCTTCCCTAGAGAAGCTTTTGGGGTGGTCTGCTTCAGAACTTTTGCACCAGAATGTGCAAGCTTATTTGCCTTTTCGGGATGGGAAGCGATTGCGCTATGCCGTGGAGCAGTGCTTACAAAGGCAAGAAACCAGTTTTAAGGTGGAACTTCGGATGCGGTGCCGGAATCAGCAACTGCACTGGGTGGAGTGGAGCTTGGTGATTATTCCCCAGGAAAATCGGGTTTACGGGGTGGGGCGGGATGTGACGGCTCAGGATCTGACCCAGGCGACCCTGTTGCGTAGTGAAATCCGGTTAAGGGCAGTGGTTAATAATGCGCCGTTAATTGTCTACGCCTTAGATCGGGATGGCTATTTCTTACTGTCGGAAGGGTGTGGGCTCGATCGCTTAGGGTTGCATCCGGGGGAGGTGGTGGGTCAATCGGCGTTTGAACTCTATCGGCACTTTCCAGAAACGATCGCGGCGTTGCAGGATGCCCTCAATGGCAAGCCCCGGCGATGGATGGCTCAGATTCAAAATTACTCTTACGATTGCCGCGTTACGCTCTTAAAAAATCACAAGGGGGACATTGATGGGTTGATTGGGGTTTCCACGGATATTACGGAACTGATTGAGGCTCAGACAACCCTAGAAAATCTATTTTTAGGAACAGCCAGCGTCACAGGCCAAGATTTTTTTAATGCGTTGGTGCAATATTTGGCCATGACCCTAGGGGTGCAGTATGCCATGATTAATGATCTCCGGGGCGATCGTTTTTATTCCTTGGCATTTTGGGCGAAGGGAGAGATTCAACCCAATATTAGCTATGCGGTAAGTTCTGCGCCGGGCTGTTCTCGCGTTTTGAAAGTTAATCAATGTTTATATGTGCCGGAGATGGGAGACGATCGCAATTGTCCCCTCTTAAAACCTTTATCTGTAAATACCTATTTGGGGGCTCCCTTACAAAGCCCTCAGGGGGAAGTTTTAGGAACCTTATGTATTCTCAACGATCGTCCTTTAGCCGATGCAGAACAAGCCCAACGCATTCTCAAAATTTTTGCAGCACGGGCAGGGGCCGAATTGAATCGGTTGAAGGCGGAACAGGCTTTAGAGCAGTTAAACCAGCAGTTAGAAATTCGTGTCCAAGAACAAACAGAGCGGTGGAAACAAAGCCAACTCCAATTTGAACGATTGGTGCAAAACGTACCGGGGGTTGTTTATAAAGTTAGGATCTCTGCTGATCCGTTTAAAATTTCTAATACAACCCTTAAATTCCTTTATATCAGTGATTATATGATAGATTTACTAGGGGTACAACCCCAGGCGATCGAGGCGGATGGTCACGTTCTGCTCAGTCGGATTCATCCTGAGGATAGAGATGACTTTGAACACTCCTGTAATCAAGCCCTTCAAACCCAGCATCGCTGGATGTGGGATGGTCGTCTTTTGCATCAGGATGGGCAATATCGTTGGTTAAGGGCAATTTCTCAAATTACAGAGCGAATCGTGGAAGAAGACAGGGAAATCCTGATTTGGGATGGGGTACTCATTGACATCAGCGATCGTAAATTAGCGGAAATCAATATGGAAATTGCCCTGCAAGAGCAACAGGAAATAAATGATATTAAGTCCCGTTTAATCACCACCATGTCCCATGAGTTTAGAACGCCTCTAGCGGTTATCGCTTCCTCCGCTAGTATCCTCAAGGATTTTTCCAGTCGGTTGTCGGAAGAAAAGAAACAAAAACACCTCAAAACGATCGAAACCTATATTCATCATAAGTAGGCCAGGCTAAATAAGGGGATCTATCAATGACGGCAGAATAGGGCTTTCAGCCGATTTAAAGCGCCCATTACTTTGTCTGATCTACTTACGACTCAACTGTTGGAAGATGTCTTAATTCTCAATCGGGTGAATGCGGGTCAGTTAAGCTTTCAACCCAGACGAACGAATTTAGTGAGTTTATTCTCAGAGTTAGTGGATGAACTTCATTTAAGCCATGAAGAATATCCCATCCATTTACAGGTGATTACGACTACACTGGTGAATTCTAATGAAAATCGCCAAGGGGATGTGGATATTAAACTCCTGCGCCAAATTATTTTGAATTTAGTTGAAAATGCCGTTAAATATTCTGTGGAGAAGACACCAATCAAAGTGATTTTGAAGCTAACGATCGATCAGATTTTACTAGAAATTCAATTCAAGACTCTGGAATTGGTATTTTACCCCAGGATCTTAAGAAATTATTTGAGCCTTTTCATCGCGGTAAAAACGTGGGACAACGATCGGGAACAGGGCAGATTACGGTGAAAAGCAGACCTGGAAAAGGGACGGTATTTAGGATTCGTCTACCCCGCTATAGTCAGGGCTGTGAGCAATTTTTCCCCGGAAGTTATTCGTCAGTTAAACTCTAATCTTACTTTTAGGATCGTGAACTAAATCAATTAGAAAGTTGAGGGTTAAACAACAGAGGCACAGAGAACACAAAGGAATCCTCTGAGGCGTTTGAGGCATTTGAGGCTTTTGTCTCTTTGTGGTGACATTCCAGGTTATAAAGTTTGCATTCCTTAAGACCTTGGGG
>DALYGI010000218.1:5178-7226 GCA_031971595.1 Prochlorotrichaceae cyanobacterium CTOTU29312 | reverse complement strand
CAGCAACGGTGGGATCCTGGGGATGGATCGCTGGGCTGATTCAGTTCTCCTTCTGAGCGGCAAGCCCTAGAATTGGAAATATAAGTTTCCAACGGGGATCTAGTCTAGCTGAATTCGAGCCCTTTTGTATAGGGGGATCTGGGAATTTCAGCAATTTTCCGCGAGGCATAAGTTACCTTGAAGCGATCGTTTCCGTCACGCTAGGGCGGGCACGGGGGCAGCGCCCGTACATTTCAAAATGAGAATTGCTAGTTTATGGGAGATTTTAATGTGATCAGTGAATCTGAGAATGGATCTGGCTTGCAGACCCCTTTACAGACCCCCTTGGAAGATTGGGGCGCGGCCCTAGCGGATGGATCGGGGTGTTTGGAGGGGTGTGAGATGTGGCCCACCGATCGTTTTGTTAGGGGGGGAGCGACTCCCTTAGAGGGGGCCAGCTATCAGGTGGTACAGGATGCGGTGTTGGGGTTGTGGGATGTGGTCAATCGCCTTACGTCTTTGCCGCCGCCCCGTTCCGATCGCTATCGGGTGACCATTTTTGGGTCTGCTCGGATGGAGCGGGAAACGCCGCTGTACCAAGGGGTCTGTAATTTGGCGCGGGAGTTGACGCTCTTGGGCTGTGATATTGTCACGGGGGGCGGGCCGGGCTTAATGCAGGCGGCCAATGAGGGTAGTATTTTAGGGGATCCAGACGATCGTACACAGTCCATCGGGATTCGGGTGCATTTGGACTTTGAACAGGCGGCCAATCCCTTTGTGGAGCAGGTCTATCAGCACCGCACCTTTTTTACCCGCCTTCACCATTTTATGTGGATTTCCGATGCCTTTGTGGTGGTGCCGGGGGGCATTGGTACCTGTTTGGAGATGTTTATGGTCTGGCAATTGTTACAGGTCAAGGAATTGGATAAACCGCTGGTTTTAATTGGCGAAATGTGGAAAGACCTAGTGAACTGGGCCGATCGCTATATGCAGGATACGCCCTACCCCATGGTTAAACCTTCGGATTTACGAATTCCCTGCTGTGTGGCAAATTTTGACGAAGCGATCGGCTTGTTGACCAAAATGCACCAACGCTGGCACGAGGAACCGAAACCCTAACGTTTAGGAATCCAGGAGTAACAGGAGATGGTATTGCGCCCGGAGTTGTTGAAACCGAACCCATTGCCGCCGGAGATGTCCCAGGGTCGTAAGCCGGTGAAAGTGCTTTGGCTCCAGGTGTGTGCCTTGGCCGGAGTCCAGGCTTCCATCGGGGTGGCCTGGGTGATTTATAACCTCTACCTGGCGAATTTACTCCAAGAATTTGGGTTTGCACCGGGGGCGGCCACTACGGTGGTTTTGCTGTCCAACCTGTTGGCGGCCCTGGTGGAGCCGATCGCTGGGGGGCTGGCGGATTTGTGTCAGCGCTGGCTGGGCAGTCGGTTCCCGGTGATTGCGGTGGGGGTTGTACTCTCAGCGGCCCTTTTTGCCCTGATTCCCCTCTTTTGGCTCCTGGGCAGTTGGGGGCAAGGGGTAACCTGGCTCCGTCCGGGGTTGCCAATTATTTTGGTGGGGTGGGCTCTGGCCATGTCCCTATTTCGGGGGCCGGTGTTGTCCCTGCTGGGCAACTATGCCCTCAACCGCCGTTTACCCCAAGCGGCCAGCTTTTTAACCCTGACGGAAGGGTTTGCACGGGGCTGGGGCTTTTTAGCCAGTGGGTGGCTGTTAGGACTGGGGCCGGTGTTTGCCTTTGGCATTGGCTCCACGGCGTTATTACTAGGGGCGATCGTTTTGTTGCTGACGGATCCCGATGTAGAGGTCGATCGGCACCCCAAACCGGCCCAGTCCAGTCCTTTAATTTTGCCGAACCCACCGAATCCGCCGGATCCCAAAGCACAAAAACCCCTCCAGTTAGTAAAACTTGGCTGGCTGTTGGGGGCTGGCGTGGGGGCAACCCTAGGCTTTCGGCTCTTGTTTATGGGCTTTTCCCAAGCCTTACAAAAAATGCCCCTCACCGGCACCCAGTCCAGTTTAATTTTGGGAATTTTATTCTTAAGTATGTCCCTCCTGGC
>DALYGI010000218.1:0-5078 GCA_031971595.1 Prochlorotrichaceae cyanobacterium CTOTU29312 | reverse complement strand
GGGCTTAACGATCCTGGCCGCCCTCGGAACGATCGTCCCCTGGATTTCGACCCCCGGTTTTGCGGTGCTGATGGCCATCCTTCTGGGGCTTGCGTTAGCCGTGATGAGTAACAGCGCCATCCCCTTCGCCCTCACCCTCGTTCCTTTGGAATGGGCCAGCTTAGGCACCGCCGTCTACTTCAGCGGTAGCTCGATCGCAGCGGCCCTCCTGGCGGGCACCCTAGCCAGCATCCAAGCCTTCCACCCTGCCATTGCCACCCTGCTCGGCTCCGGGGGCTGCTTATTAGCTGGTTTTTTCGTCGCCAGTGCCCTGCCCCTCACCCCCGCTGCAAAATGACCGTAAGCCCTCCAAGCTCTTTAAGCCCCCCTTCCCTCTGGTTTCAAGAATTTCACACCCCTTGGGATGTGTACGGTCATGGCGTGACCCAGGTTTTAGCCCATGGCCAAACCCCTTTTCAAGAAGCCTACATCGTAGAAACCGGAGCCTATGGCAAGGGCTTAATTTTGGATGGCCATTGGCAGTCATCCGTGGGGGATGAATTCCTCTATCATGAACCCTTGGTGCATACCCCCTGTGTACTCCATGGCTCACCGCGCCGAGTACTGATTTTAGGGGGCGGCGAAGGGGCCACCCTGCGAGAGGTTTTGCGCTGGCGCACCGTGGAAACCGTGGTGATGGTAGACATTGATAAGACCGTAGTGGAGATGTGCCAAACCCATTTACCAGAGATGCACCAGCAGAGTTGGAACGATCGTCGCGTGCAATTGGTGATTGCAGATGCCCAGGACTACTTACAGGACACCTTAAGAGAAACCCCACAAACCTGGGATGTCATTATTTCCGACTTAACCGATCCCGTCATCGACGGCCCCGCCGCCCCCCTCTTTACCCCAGCCCATTTTCAGCAAATCGCCCAAGCCCTCAACCCCGGCGGATTTTATATGATGCAGGGAGGCTCCCTCAATCCGCCAGAATTAGAAACCCACCGCCAACTTCTCAACACCGTAGCCACCGCCTTCGCCGCCGTACAAACCTGTTTTTGCTACGCCCCCACCTACGGCGTTGCCCTAGGATTAATCTTAGCCAGTCAATCCCCCTGGAACCCAACCCCCAACCCCAGCACGATCGACACCCTGCTAGCCACCCAAACCACAGGCACCCTCAGAATGTTTGACGGCATCAGTTTACTCGGCATCCTCAACGTCCCCAAACACATTCGCAAGAAAGCACAAACGTAAGGATCGTGAATTAAATAAACCGAAAAGTTCAGGATTAAACCACAGAGGCACAAAGAACACAAAGGAATTCCTTCAAAGCTTTTATATCTTTGTGGTGAAATTCCAGGTTATAAAGTTCGCACTCCTAACCCCATTCCCTAATTCCCTACTCCCCATTCCCCATTCCCCACTCCCTACTCCCTAATTCCCCATTCCCTAATTCCCTACTCCCCTACTCCCTATTCCCTATTCCCCACTCCCTACTCCCACTCCCCACTCCCTATTCCCCATTCCCTAATTCCCTACTCCCCTACTCCCCATTCCCTAATTCCATGAAATCCACCTTCTCCCATCCCCTCCTGCGAAGCCTACGCCTAGACTACCTTCATCACCGGATCGCCCTAGGGCTGGTGGGAGTGGGTCTAGTCATCCTCATCAGCACGATCGCCCTTGCCCCCACGATCGCTAGCTTAACCTGTGAGCGTAAGGCAGATTTTTATAGCCTGTGTACCCTCAAAAACCAGAGCCTTATCGGGATTCCGGTGCGTCAAGTACAACTAAAACCCCTCACAGGAGCCCAAGCGTTTCCCGATACCCCCCTGTCAGGATGGTCTAATCGGGTAATGCTCTATCGATCGGGAGGGCGCGATCTGCCCTTTACCCTGTTTAGTACCGATAGCCCAACGGTAAAACGATCGGTTTTGAACATTAATGCTTTTTTAGGCAACCCCAAAGTCCGTAATTTCCGCTATACCCAACTGGTGCCCTGGCCAGTGCTGTTTAGCGTTGTAGCCGGATCCCTGGTTTTGTTAGGGTCTGGGCTACTGTTGCTAAAAATTCAATAGGATAGGATCCCCTGCCATCAGAGTTTAATGAATTTTATGAATTTTCTTATTCCGATCCCTGAGATTTAATGATCCATAGTCCCCCTCAACCGCAACCTGGTCAAAGGATGGCTGGGATAGGGATACAAGGCAAGAGGGATGGCCTTGATTGATCAAACCTTTAAGGAGACTATCGAATATGAAAGTTTGTGTAATTGGGGCCGGTGCTGCCGGACTCGTTACGGCCAAGGAACTTCAAGAAGTGGGCATTGAGTTTGAAGTCTTGGAAAAACGGGATAACCTAGGAGGACTCTGGTATCTGGATGAAAAGGGATCGAGTGTTTCGGAAAAAACCTCCGCGACCTCTTCTAAAACCTTTCTTCAGTTTTCCGATTTCCCCTTTGACAAAGACGAGGATGCCTTTCCTCACCATAGCCACTACATTCAATACCTGAAGCGCTATACCGCAGCCCACAACCTCACCCCCCATATTCATTACAACTGCGAAGTTTTAGAGGTGACCAAAGAGGGAGAAACCTGGCGGGTCAAAGCCAATGAGAATGGTCAGCCCTACGAAAAAGTCTTTGATGGTCTGGCGATTTGCTCTGGCTTGCACCACGTCCCCCTCATCCCCAACTTTGAAGGCTTTGAGAACTTCCAGGGAGAGGTGATCCACTCCGCCTTTTTGAAAGATTCCAGTGAACTGGCGGGCAAGCGCGTTGTGGTGGTGGGCGGCGGCGAGAGTGCAGCGGATTTTGTCCATGAGTTAACCACGATCGCCTCGAAGGTTTCCATGTCCTTGCGCCGAGGCTTGGCCCTGACCCGCCACTGGAGCCCCTATGGACTGCCCGGTGACTACGACTCTACCCGTGCCAAGGTTTGGCTACCCCGTACCTATCTCCACGATTACAACGTCAGTTGCCGCTCGGAAGATGTGCCCTCCGCCTTCAAGACCCTCTATGTGCTCCTCGGATTGCCCATTCTGCTGGGAATGTTAGCGATTTCCTATCAGCGATCGATTCAACTACTCAAGGCCTTGTTCGATTGGCGCAGTTGGAGTGCCCTTTTCCAAGAAGTCCCCCGGTATGGCCCCGCCTGTGGGGTGTCCCTAGCTCAGGACTGCCGGGAGCTATGCAAAGAGCCGCCCCAGTCGGAAGCGGACGTACAAAAACGGGTTTGGAAGCTGAAAACCTTAATGGACTGGTATTCTGGCTCCATGCACAATAGCCAACCCTTTACCAAGCGCATTGCCTTTGTGGAAGACATTGTGCGGGGAACAGCCCAGTTATTGCCCGGTATTGCCAAATGCCAAGGCGGTAAACAGGTGGAGTTTGCGGATGGCACCGTGGAAGAAGTGGATGTGGTCTTGCTGTGTACGGGTTTCCAAAGTACCCTGCCCTTCTTTCCCCTCATTCCCCAGTTGGATGGGCGCAATCTCTACAAAAACATTTTTGTCCCCTATGAAAAGAATGTGGGTTTTATTGGCTATGTGCGTCCCAATGTGGGCTCCTTGCCTGCGGTGACCGAAATGCAAGCCCGTTGGTTTGCGGGGGTATTAGCGGGTAAACTCTCCTTGCCGTCCCAGAGCGTCATGGAAAAAGCCATCCAGGAGGATGGAGACACCTATACTCGCAATCGACCCCACCACGTTAACCGTCATACCTCCCTGGTGGATTACCACGTTTACATGGAGCAGTTAGCCGGATTTGTGGGCTGTCGTCCCCAACTGTGGCGCTTCTGGAGCCAGCCCCAGTTATTGTACAAACTGCTGTTTGGGCCGATGGGGTGTTTCCAGTATCGTTTTCACGGTTATGGGGCCAAACCTGAAGCAGCCTATAGCGCAGTGGCAATGATTCCCCCCCTCCCCAACGATCGGGTATTATTGCACACCATTTTGTACTTCGTGCTGAAACCCTGGTTCCTATTGCTAAGTGGCTTTGGGTTCAAGCGTTTTCGTCCCGTTTTTTAGGGTTCTGAAGATCAAAGGGGATAGCGATCGGGGGAAAACTTACCAAGCCAAGTCTTCGGTATGTCCTCGATCGCTCATCTGCAATTTCTAAGTTAACGTGGTGGAAGCCATAATATCCGCTTCATCTAAAGGTTCTTCGATCGCTCCTTTGATCCAGTTCAAGTCAAATTGATCTTTGGCATAAGCTGTAATCGTGACTTGCATATCTACCTGGGCAGACTGGTCAGATAAGTTCTGAAGGATCGACATCAATTCAAACAGTTGTGTCGATTTGAGATTAGCCTTAATGGTATACTTTCGAGCGGGTTGACGACCTTCCAAAATATTCACCAGTACAGACTTTTCAACGGTGCTACTGCCGGTTTTCTCACTGGTAACGAGTTGTACGGGGGAGGTTGTGGGGTACTCAGAGGAAGGTTGATTTCCTGAGGAATCGATCGTTTTTTCTAGGGGGTCATCATCGACTGGTGGAACGGGTTGGATTTGTTGAGCTTGATAGGTTGCTAACAATGCTGTCATAAACTCTTTTTCTAAGAGATAACCTGCGATGTCTAGTTCATCTAGGGGAATTCTGTCCTGTGAACGAATGCGCTCAGGATGATCAACGATCGGTTGTTTCTCTGCTGTTTCCTCTAACTGAGGAATATAACCCACTTGTCCCTGCTCGATCGCTTGTAATAGGGCTTGCTTAATGGGTTTCTCGTTTAATAGTTTAGGATAGGTGGGATATTTGAAAAATGCCTGGATTAACTCCAAAACCTGAATATGGGGACGATCGCTTGAAAGCCCCGATAATCGCATTAATTTAGTCACGGTTAAGGAATTAAAAACATCACTACGGAGCGCTTCTAAAACTCGTTCTTGCAAGGGATTAGAGGTATTGAGTTGAGATTGTAAGTCAATGATTTTGAGGACGATGGGGGATGTACCTTCTCCGTTGGGAATGGGTAAGATGATGCTTTCATAGAGTCGATTGATCGCAGCTTTTAAGGTATCTTTGCTATTATTTTGTTTTTCTTTGAGTTCATTGAGATCTTCTCCAGAAAATTTATAGGTATTCTTCTGAT
>DALYGI010000217.1:0-7241 GCA_031971595.1 Prochlorotrichaceae cyanobacterium CTOTU29312 | reverse complement strand
TAACTTCAGCTACAAATAACATTGCTCATCAGCCATAAAGGTCTAATGTATAATTATTCTAAGCCTACACGGGAGAGGTTCAGGATATACAAACAAAATATTAAGTGTAACTCGAACGATCAAGCACAATTATGATTTTTTTATTAACCGTTAACTATAAATCTAGTCATCTCATTCAGAAACTCATTCATTCTCTTCCCGATCGTCATGAGGTTTCTTATAAGTTTATTATTATTAATAATTCTCCAGAAGATATAGAGTTGGTTAAACTAGAAAGCGAATTTATTTCTATAGTAAACTTACAGGAAAATTTAGGCTTTGGTTCCGCTTGTAATTTAGGAATTAAATCAATTTTTGAACTTGATAAAAAAGCTATTATATGGTTAATTAATCCTGATGCTTGCTTATGTCCTTTAAAGTTACAAGACTTTATTAGTTTTTTTAATTCGAATCCTCATGTTTCAATTTTAGGAACCATTATTTATACCCTGGAAGGCACAGTTTGGTTTTCTGGAGGCAGGTTTCTACCGGATCAGGGAACGTTCTCACAGGTAGATCTGATTGATCAAAAGGATCAGGAGTATATACCTTGTGATTGGGTTTCTGGTTGTAGTTTAATTTTAAATTTAAATAATTTTTCTGAACCACCAAGTTTTGACTCGACCTATTTTCTGTATTATGAGGATCTGGATTTCTGTCAACGCTACCAAAAACAAGGCTATCAAGTCGCTATTACCTCAAAGTTTAGTGTTATTCATTCTCCTTCATCGATTACTAATGAAAATAAGTTTAATAAAATTAAGCATAGTACATTTAGCTATTTTTTAACACTTCATAAATATAGTCCCATGTGGGTACAGGTGATTTTATTTTTGAGGCTATTTATATATGCACTTATTTTATTACCTTTTCAAACACAGATTGCGGTAGGTAAACTTGTGGGTATCAAGAATTATATTAGCTATACGTTGAAAAATCTTCAGTTCTTGAGAGTAATAAATGACTAATTACTCTGTAAGAGTCCATAATAAAGGAGTTGCTTTTTGATCTGGGCTTCCAATGCAAAAGCTGCACTGGCAACTTCAGGATTCAGGCTTAAATCTTCTAATTTCAACCGATCGTTTTGGGGGGTATCTGGGGGAAAGAGTCCTGTGGCGATCTGGTGTTTTTCGCGGGGGGGAAAGTGACTAAAGGCTAGCCGGAGGGCGGGCAGGGCTTCCAGAAATTGTTGATCGGAATAGTTGAGGATGCAACGATCGATCGTTTGGGCGAGGAGGGGATAGCGTTGGATAATTTCTCGTGCTAGGCTAAATAAACCACTCAAAAAATCTCCCAATTGTTCTGGTTGGGCAAAGCTTTGGAGGACGTTTAAAATTTGCTCGGTTTCCATCGCGCCTAAGTGCCACTGTGCGCCGATCGCTCCGCCTCTTAAACTAGGATGTTGATCCCGATCGATACTTATGCGATCCAGAATTTCTAAGAGTTCCAGACGAGAATTTGCAAATAAATGGGGACAACGATCGAAGACTTCTAAACTGGTTTTGAGTCCATCGAGATAGGCTTGGGAATGATCACTAACAAAGCCTAGGGTTTCTAATAGCCAGAGCGATCGTTGGAATGTTTCGGTGAGGAGAGCGGCTGTTGTGTCGGAGCGAATGTGTCCCAAGACCGTATCATAGCGATAGATATAGAGTAAATGTCCCAGGGCTCGGCTCATCTGCAAAAAATTACTATCTTGGCGAATAATCTGCTGCAAGCGATCCCCTAAGGTTTCACTTAAATCGGTTAACCCCATCAAACAGGCTTCTACTAGGACTAAAGCTGCTTGATCCGCAGAACGATCGATCCCTTGGGTTTGTTCTAAAAGACAATGGGTGACCGCTTCTAAGACGGTGGATCCATAGATTGCCGCTTCAATACAATTGGCTTCAAATTCCGGGCTCCAACGAATTTCCCATTGCTCCCACAGTTCAGATAAATCGGTCCGTTGAACAAAATCTGTGCCCGCAACCCGACGATAGCCACTGATTTTAAGGCTTTGGAGTTGGTGCAAAAATTGAGATTTTTCTAAGTCTTCCCGTTGATGTAAATCTAAATTCAGATACCGAACGGTCAGTTCAGGTTTGATGCCATAGCGATCGAGTTGGGTTTGTAGTTCAATGACGAAGGGCGGTAAAGGGGTTCCCGCTGCTAGGTGTCCCCGATCGTTGCCCCGAAAGACATGGTAAACAGCGGCTAAAAGGGGATGTAATTCTCCTTGAATCACCTCTTCTTTCACTAAGGCGGTGATAATGCCATCCACCACATCCTGTCGCCAAACTTCGCTATGATTGCGGAGATTTGCTAGGGCTTTTGCCATGCTGTCTACAGCAATTAAATCTGCTGCACTGATTGCCTGTTGTTTTTGATCTCGAAGATTAACCACCACTTGAGCGAGGAGTTTTTGATAGGAGGGTTGGGAGTGGATTTGATTATTTTTAACTTTTTTGGATTGCTCTAGTTTCTGGGATTGCTGGAATTTTTGCGATCGATCGAGCCAGACTTGATGATAAAACCCCGGATTGGTCATGCCCGCATCATAGCCCGTTAAACTATCTAAACGATCGTAGCTGTAGGGGGTAAGGGCAATGCCCTGTTGCAGCAGGTTAACCGGGGGCAGAGATTGAGGAGAATCGGAGGGATTACCCCTAGAATCGGGGGCTTCAAAGGGCAGGTTATACAATTGGGCAAAGAGGGCGTAGCTATGAAAACCACCGGTAATGACGATGATTTGAGAGTTTTGAGAAGTTTTAGAATCTGGAGGAGTTTGAGAATCTGAAGACTTTAAAGCATGAGGGTAACTAGAATCTAAGGAATTGTGAATGGCTAACTGGGCTTGAACTCTCCGAATTTGTGTCACCATAAACGCTTCCCGAAATCGATCGCGGTGGAGGGGTAAATTGTCCTGGGTGCGTAAGTGAAAACAAAGGCGATGGCATCGCTCAAAATAGTCTTCTAAAGATAAATTAGGGTCAATTTCAAACAGTGTATCCCATAGACCATCAAAATCTTCGACCCCTAGTTTTTGACTGAGAACCGTAACATAAGGATTCTGGGCCAGAGAGCCATCCCCATACCGTTGATTACTGAGGGCATCACAGGCTAATTCTGCCCAAGGTCGATCGATAAATTCCACTAAAATTTGTTGCTGAAAACCAATCCTTAAGGCTTGCCATTCAGGGGAATAAATACAGAAGGGATAAAATGCCCCCCGCTGCCCTAGTTTCTCTTCCCGAAGGTAACTGTAAATGGCAATGGGAAGCTGATGGGGAAGGCTTAATTCCCCTAGACGATCGTTAAAATCTGACGGGCCTTCAATTAAAATCGCTTGGGGGCGGATTTGCTCCAGATAATCCCTTAACAACCGCGCCGCCGCTGGGCTGTGATGCCTCACCGGAAAAAAGACAATGGGAGCCTGAAGATTGAGAATATCTGGATTAAAATCGATCGCGGTGGCCATTTTCTCCCCTTCCTCTATGCCGAACTCTTCCCCCTCACTCTATCAAGATAATCTCTTCGATCGGCTCTTTATTGCCCTCTTTCGGCGCAAAATGGCCAGAGCCCTCGGACAACGATCGTCCCTGAAAGGCTATGCGGGATTTGTGGATTTATCTAAAAAAATGATGGAGGGGCGTACCGCCCAAGAACAACAGGCGATCGTGGCGATCGTTTTGCAGTCCCTCGTCCCTGGCCCGGTTTTAGCGCTCATTCGTACCCTGTTTAACCCCACGCCCCTGGTGTGTGAACTCAATGCCTGGTTTGCCACGGTGTTGTTTGAATGGCTGGTGGGGCCTTGCACCGTTAAATCCGTGGAGATTGCCACGGCGGAGGGCCAAACCCGTACCCAAAAGAGTGGGGTTCACATTGAAAAATGCCGCTATCTAGAGGAAAGTCGCTGTGTGGGGCTCTGTGTCAACCTGTGTAAAATGCCTACCCAACGCTTTTTTACCGAGGGCTTCGGCATTCCCCTGACCATGACCCCCAACTTTGAAGATTTCAGTTGTGAGATGGTCTTTGGTCAAGTTCCCCCGCCCCTGGAAACGGAAGCGGTTTACCAGCAACCCTGCCTCGCTCAAGAGTGTCCCACCGCTGCCCTCAACTCTGTTCCTTGCCCGAAGGTTCGTTAGGGTGAGCGGAAATCCACACCTATCCTAGGGCAAAATCTCGATAGTCAGACCGGCCCCGATCGTTAACTATAGAGTGCGTATTCCCGATCGTTGCAGGAGATTATCTATGGCTACTTTGGAAAAAGGTCAAATATCTATTCATACTGAGAATATTTTTCCCATTATCAAAAAATCCCTCTATTCAGAGCATGAGATTTTTCTGCGGGAACTGATTTCTAACGGAGTAGATGCCATTCAAAAACTAAAAATGGTGTCCTATTCCGGTGAATTTAGTGGCACGTTAGGCGATCCTACTATCACCGTAGCGATCGACAAAGCCAATAAAACTTTGACCATTTCCGATAATGGCATTGGCATGACCGATGAGGAGATTAAAAAATACATTAATCAGGTTGCCTTTTCCAGTGCCGAGGAGTTTATTGAAAAATATAAGGGTGGAGCAGATCAGCCCATTATTGGACACTTTGGTCTAGGGTTTTATTCCTCCTTTATTGTGGCCAAACAGGTGGAGATTGATACCCTCTCTTACAAAGAAGGGGCAAAGCCCGTGCGCTGGATCTGTGATGGTTCACCCGCCTTTGAGTTATCCGACTCTAGCCGCACGGAACGAGGGACTAGCATCATTTTACATTTGATGGATGAGGAGGAAGAATTTTTAGAACCCTCCCGCATCAAAACCCTGGTTAAAAAATATTGTGATTTCATGCCCGTTTCCATTCAGATGGACGGCGAAACCATCAACCGACAAAAGGCAATTTGGCGGCAGTCTCCCCGCGACTTAAGCAATGACGAGTATCTAGAATTTTACCGCTATCTCTATCCCTTCCAAGAAGATCCCCTCCTCTGGGTTCACCTCAACACGGATTATCCCTTTTTAGTCAACGGGATTCTCTATTTTCCTAAATTACGTCCCGATGTGGATGTCACCCAGGGCAATATCAAACTCTTCTGCAATCAGGTGTTTGTCAGTGAACACTGCGAAGAAATTATTCCTAAATTCCTGTTACCCATGCGGGGCGTAATTGATAGTCCAGATATTCCCTTAAACGTTTCTAGAAGTGCCCTCCAAGCCGATCGTAAAGTCCGCAGCATTGCCAGCTTTATTGCCAAGAAAGTGGGCGATCGTCTTAAAGAACTCTATGACGAAAATCGATCGGAGTATATTAAGAGTTGGCAAGACTTAGGCACCTTTGTTAAGTTTGGCATCCTCAACGATGAGAAATTCAAAAAACAGGTGGAAGATCTCGTCATTTTCCGCACCACTGCTAACTTAGTCGGAGATGCCCCCAAAGTAGAAGTCCAAACCGCAGAAGGGGAAACCGTTTCTACGGATCAAGCCACCGCCACCGATGCCAAAGGGCGCAGTTATACCACCCTCAAAGATTACCTTGATCGCAATCAGGAAAAACACGAAAATCGGGTTTATTACGCCACCGATGAATCGAGCCAGGCTTCCTATATTCAACTGCACACGGATCAGGGCTTAGAAGTGCTGTTTATGGATGCCTTTATCGACACCCCCCACTTCGTCAACTTCCTGGAACGGGAATACACCGATGTGAAATTCTCGCGGGTAGATGCGGATCTGGATGAAAGCTTATTAGATCATGACAAATCCAGTGAAATCGTTGATCCAAAAACCAACAAAACCAGAGGCGATCAAATCAAAGAACTCTTTGAAAAAGCCCTGAATAAACCCAGGGTCAACGTCAAAGTCAAAGCCTTCAAAGCCGATGATCCCCAAAATACGCCCCCGGCGATGGTACTCTTACCGGAAGCCACACGACGGATGCAGGAAATGGCCGCCTTGTTGCAACAGGAAAACCTCGAATTTCCCGATGATCATGTCTTAATGGTCAACTCCAACCATCCCCTAATTCAAAACCTCATGAACCTCAACCAAGGCACCATTATTCAAGGGACAGGTCACTCTCCCACCGGAGAACTCACCCAAATGATTTGCCAACACGTTTATGACCTCGCATTGATGGCTCAAAAAGGCTTTGATGCGGATGGTATGAAGTCCTTTGTCCAACGATCGAATAAGGTCTTAACGGAATTGACCCAACGATCGTAAGGGCATCAATCGTAAGAGTAGAAAAGGGTGAGTGAGTTTTGCTTAAAGTGAGACTCATTCACCCTTTTAACTTCTTTGGACATCCCCCAGCCTCGATCCTCCGTTTTGATAGGGGAAGGATTCCGGTGAGTGTATGGAAGAACGCGATCGAGCTTTGGCTAAATTGGGAGTGTTAGGGATTGATCCTACTTGCTTAGCTCAGTTAGACTAATCATGAATTCCTTAGAACTTCACATTGAGGGAAAAGCTGATGACACCCGTAACCACATCTCCCCCCACTCCGATCGTTGCTGATCCACTCCCCGAAGAAATGGTATGGGGTGTAATGGGCGAACCGGATATTGAGGACGTTATTATTGAGGACGATCAACCTGTGGATAATTGGATTTCGGAAAAACAACAACGGTTATTAACTACCTCTGCCTATAGTTCTTTTGATTTCGATTTTCCTTTTATCTTGACGGCAAATGTAGGGTTATTTTATGCGGATAAGCAACCGCCCTTAGTCCCCGATGTCATGTTAAGTTTGAGGGTAAAGTGTCCTGAAGACTGGACGCAAAAGAAAAATCGATCCTACTTTGTCTGGAATATGAGAAAGTCTCCAGATGTTGTCATTGAAATTGTATCGAATACGATCGGCAATGAATTGGGATCGAAGTTGGAGGATTATGTAATCGCTGGAGTCGGATACTATGTAGTTTTTGATCCTTTTCAATACCTCAGCGAAGACCTCTTAAGAGTCTATGAAAGAAGGGGCATGAGTTATCACCTGAAACCCAATTATCTGTTAGAAGAAATTGATTTGGGGCTAACCCTCTGGTCTGGTGAATTTGAAGGAAGTTCCTATGAGCACTGGTTACGCTGGTGCGATCTATCAGGAAACCTGTTCTTAACGGGTGATGAAAAATTTGAGATTGAAAAACAGCGGGCAGATGCTGAAAAACAACGAGCCGATCGTTTGTCCCAACTTTTAAGGGAACAGGGCATTGATCCCGATA
>DALYGI010000216.1:0-7247 GCA_031971595.1 Prochlorotrichaceae cyanobacterium CTOTU29312 | reverse complement strand
ACCTGGAATTTCACGACCAAGACACCGAAGCCCTGAAGGAACGCCTTTGTGTTCTTTGTGCCTTTGTAGGTTTAATCCTGAACTTTCCAGTTTATTTAATGCACGATCCTAGTCTTCCAGGAGGGAATTGGACTAAACACTTAGTCCATCCTTAGGAAACTCCCCCTCTTGGGAGGGGGTTGGGGGGGTGGGTCTAACTGGCCTCATGCCCCAGGATTCTGTACACTGCACGAGCCTTAAATAAATCCACTAATTCAGCATTAATTTTGCCCCGATTGACTTCCTCCTGCAAAATATCTAAGGCTTTGTGGAGGGGAACTCGATATTTATAGGGACGATCGCTGGCGGTGAGGGCATCATAAATATCTGCCACGGTTAAAATTTGAGACTGAATGGGGATCGAATCGCCTTTAATGCCTAGGGGATAGCCCGTCCCATCTAATTTTTCATGGTGGGCATAGGCAATGCGAGGCACGTTTTGTAACTGCCGTGTCCAGGGAATATTTTTGAGGAATTGATAGGTGTAGCTAACATGGGATTCAATGACCCCCCGCTCTCCTTGGGTTAAGTTCCCCCGTGGCACTAATAACTGGGCTAGCTCCTCCGCAGACAGTAAGACTTGCTCCTCTCCCTGATCGTCCTGATAGGTTTGTTGGGTGAGTTGCTTGAGTTTATGGAGCGCATTCTCTTCATCGGTACCGGGAGCAATCACCTGGGGCTCATTCATCTTTAAAACTAATGCCCAGTAGTCGCGCAACTTTTCAATCTGTTCCGATAATTGCTGATCTAAGGGATCGGGATTGCCACAGAGGGGACAGATTTCGGGAGAATGAATGTCTCCGAGGGAGGGTTGAAAGTGATGCCAGACCCGATCCAGTTTGAGGTTAGCCCGCTCTAATTCCAGACTTTTGCAGGCGAGGCTAAATCGAGCTTGAATTTGAGCCAATTGTTCCGGGTGTAATTTTTTCTGTTTGTTTAAAACCCGCTCAGGCACGCCGACCTTACCAAAGTCATGGAGCAGAGCCGCATAACGCATTTCCTGAAGTTGGCGATCGTCAAAGTAAAGACTACTAAAATAGCCATGGCGAAGGCTGTTCACCTCCTTGCCCAGTTGTACGGTCAACTCTGCCACCCGTTCCGAGTGACCAAAGGTGCAGGGATCCCGTGATTCAATGACCTTAACGGAAGCCCGAACAAAGCCTTCAAACAGATTTTCGATGCTCTCCTGGAGCAAGTTACGCTCGATGGAAATGGCCGCTTGGCTGGCCAAGGATCGCACCACACTTTCTTCCCATTCGGAATAGGGCTGGGTATTTTGCAGGGTGTTTTCTACGGTGAGCCGCACTTGGGAACTGATCCGACGGTTCAGCAGTTGTAATACCCCCATCACATCCCCTTCGCGGTTTTGCATGGGTAAGACTAAAACGGAGCGGGTGCGGTAGGCAAATTCCTGATCGAAGGAGCGATCGAGGGTGTAGGGGACATCTGCCGATAGATTGTAGGCATCGGGAATATTTAAAATTTTACCCGTGAGGGCCACGTAGCCCGCTAAACTTCGGGGAGAGAGGGGAACGGCAAATTCACTAAAGGAGGTTTGGGGCAGGGAAGCATTCTGCGTCACCTTAAACAACAGCTTGGGAACGTTATCGCTTTGATCTAAGAGGTAAACACTGCCCGCATCACTACAGGTAATCTCCCGGCACTTGAGCAAAATCAGGGCCAGTAACTCATCTAAATCTTGGATGCCCGATAGGGCCGTCCCGATCGCTAATAACTCCTGGACTAAGTGGGAAGAGAAACTCCCTACGCCGTTTACGATCGCTTCACCATGGCCATTCTGGTGAGACAGGGGAGGGGAGGTTACAAAACTAGAGAGGCTCAGATTGAGATGGGTGGTCACGGAGATGTCCTGTTAGGTAGGGTCAAGGCGTAATCTGCTACGTTCCCTGATGATTGGTTCCCTGATGATTCTGGTTAAGGGGGCTAACCTCAAGTCAACAACTCAAGCTCTGTTTTGCTGCTCCATTGCTGACCTACTGCTCACCTACTTAGGGGGTTAGGGTGTCGATAATCTGAGCTAGGGCAAAATCTTTGGGGGTTAAGCCCCCCGCATCGTGAGTGGTCAACCGGATGGTGACCCGATTATAGGAAATTTCTAGATCCGGGTGGTGACCGGCCTGCTCTGCGGGGGCGACGATCGCTTGCACAAATTGAACCGCTTCAGGAAACCCTTTAAACCGGCGAGTGGAGTAGATGGTGTTGCCGTCCAGTTGCCAGCCTGGGAGTTTGGATAACTTGCCTTCAATTTCCGGGGGAGATAATAACATGGGAATCTTAAAACATTCTCTTGAGCTTTCTTAACCGTATTGTAAAGCTTTGTTCTGGAAAATGGCTCTCAGGTAACCAGGATTTCACCCCGGATTCCATATTAGGATCAGCGGTATCTCATCAGGATGTTCCTCCGGTGTAGCAGTGATCTCGATCGCTTTGGACTTGGGGTTGAATCTAGGGAATCCAGTTCAGCCTCTACTTCTCGAACTCTACTTCTCAGGCTCTACTGCTCCGACTCCACTTCAATGGGACGAACGATCGTTCTGGGGAGTAAATCTTCTGAGGTAACGGATTTGACTTGATCGGGGTTGAGAATTTGCTGTAAGCCTTCCTCTAGGGTTTCTGCCATAATAATCCGGTTTTCATAGGCTAAAATCACCCTCACTAAGGTGGGTAAACTATTTTTCTCCGCTTCTAGGTAGAGGGGTTCCACGTACAGGAGGGATTTTTCCAGGGGAATGACCAATAGGTTGCCCTGAATGGCTCTCGATCCCTGACGATTCCAGAGGGAAATCTGTTGGGAAATAAGCGGATCTTGATTAATGCGGGCTTCAATTTGTTCTGGGCCATAAATAAGACGTTGTTTCGGAAACTGGTACAACAATAAACGCCCGTAATCTGCCCCATCCGATCGTCCGGCTAACCAGGCAATTAAGTTACTGCGACTTACGGGAGTAAAAGGGGTTAAGAGGATAAATTCTTCTGAATCTTCCGTGGGTAAGCGCATGATTAGATAGTAGGATTCTACCTGTTGTTCTTCACCCCCGTAAATTTCCTGGGGAATTTGCCATTGATCTTCCCGGTTATAAAAAACCTGAGCATCGGTCATGTGATAGGTTAACAGCCGTTCCGATTGCACATTAAATAAATGACTAGGATAGCGAATATGGGATTGCATGGAAATCGGCATTTCTTTCAGGGAATGAAAGAGATTGGGAAAGATTTTTTCCCAGGTCTGAATTAAGGGATCGGATTGATCTGCCACATAAAAGGTAACGGTGCCATTGTAGGCATCTACCACCACTTTGACGGAATTACGAATATAGTTATAGGGATGTTCCCCCGGATCGGAATAGGGATAGGCTTCTGTGGTGGTGTAGGCATCAATAATCCAGTAGAGGTAATTGCGATTTTCTCGTTTTTCCGCTGGGGCTGTATCGACAATTTTTCCGTTCACGTCACCGAGATCCGCATTGGCAATGACTAAATAGGGATCGGCATCATAAGTTAAAAAGGGGGCGATCGTTTGGATGCGATCTTTGACCGATCGTCTAAAGAGGAGGCGAGTTTCTGGCAAAAAGTTACGGGTGAGTAACATCTGCCAATCCCGTAAATAAACCGCAAAAAGAAACCGTTTCCAGGCAGAATCGAGAACCACTCCCCCCGTTCCATCATAGACGGTATAGACATTTTCATTGCCACTGGGATAGTCTAATTCCTGTACCTGGGTATGGGTCATAATGTAGGTATAGGTGAGCCCCCCATAGTAAATTCGAGGCTGGCTAATGGGAATGCTGGCTCGTACCGCATCGCTGGTAATGTCTAGGGCTGTGTTGCCGCTGGTGGTACCTCCAATATCTTTAATAAAATAGGCTGGTAAACCCCCATCCCCGATCGTGTTAACCGGACTTAAGGTAAAGCCATAGCCGTGGGTATAGACTAAATGTTCATTAACCCAAGTTTGGGCTTCCGGGGGCACAGAATTATAATCCAATTCTCGCGCTGCAACTAATACTTGTTGTTTAAAAGATTCTCCCTGAGGATTGAGCAAGGTATATCGATCGATGTCTGCATCGGGGAAACTATAATAGAGGCGAATTTGTTGCAGTTGGCGATTGGTTTCCAACAGGGGCCGCCGATCCCAGAGGCGAATATTATTGAGCGTTGTCTTATTTTTAATCAGATCTTCAAGGGTTAGAAAACTTTCCGGGTTAAACGTCCGTGCTTCAATTTGATCCAGACCAAAAGCCGATCGGGTTGCCGCGATCGTTCTGAGAATATAGGGGGTTTCTCGGCGGAGTTCATTGGGCTCTACCCCCAAATGCTGTACCACAGTGGGTAAAAATTGTTCGACCCAGAAGGATGCTCCACAAAAAATGATTACACTCACCCGTAAGACCGATTGCCCCCACAGGCGAGGACGATTTTGGGAAAACCTGAGGGGATCTAGCCACTGGGGAAAAAATGCGCCAATTAAACAGGCTAAGGACAGTAAACTAGCCCCCATCATCAAGATAATATTGGCGGGTAATTGCACATGGGTATCCACATATCCCGCCCCATAGGTGATGCTTCGTTGGGAATACAACAGCCCAAAGCAGGCTAAACCATAGCCGAAAACCACTGCAATTAAAAAACAAGCGGCGAGGGCAGAAAGATGTCGTTTTTGTTGGGTGGTGAAGCCGGTAAAATAACCATTACTCACGCTATTATTATTTAATAAATAAAATAAAGTCACTCCAATAAAGGTAAAAGCAAAAATATCTAAACTCCAAAACCGGAGGAGTTTCAGTAAGGGCATTTCAAACACATAAAAGCCAATATCCAAATGAAACAGGGGATCGTGTCTCCCAAAAGGAGTGGCATAAAAGGCACTTAAAACCCTGGCCCATTCCTGACTAAATGCAAAACCTAACCCTAGGGTAATTAAACCTCCCGTGATACTTAAACTCTGCCACGGAGCCACCACCACCCCGATCGTTAAGCCCAGGGGCAGGAGAAACCAGTAGGGATTTTTCCACCACACCTCCAGAATTCCCCGTAAAATTGACCAGCCGAGGGTAGGGGGTAAACTGGGTAACTGGCGAGGACGATCGCCCACATTTTGCGCCAACTGCTGCACCACACTAATCTGGTGATACATCAACACACTCAGCAGCAAGGCCAGGATGGTAATAGTGCCCAACAGGGCCAAGAGCCCCATTCGCTTTTGCTGGGGCCAGGGAGACTGGGGCGCACTGGTTTGGCAATATTGCCGGGCCAGATAAAAATTCCCTCCCCAAACCCCAGTAGACATCAACAGGGCGATCGTCCAGAGGGCAACGCGGGTTTTAATCCGCAGCGTAAACACCGAGGAATAGCCCAAGGTGGCAAACCACAAATCTTCCGCCTTCAGTTTGCAGACCAGCACCACCACCAGGACTAAGCCAAAGCCAAGGGCTCCCCAGATCGGCCAACCGAGCTTGAGCTTCGGCAAATATTTTGCCCCTTTTGCCCCAGACCTGGGTAAGGGGGTGAGTACATCTTTTTGCATAGGTCTTTCTTGAATTCCAAGCTATTTTGCAGGCTGTCTACTATCCTAGGTATAAGAATACTGTTGCCCCAACGCTCATCGATTATGAATGGACCGATTCAGGCTGCCCAAACTGCCTATTACGGGGATGCTTATTATCGCACCCCTCCCCCTGACCTGGAATCCTTGCTACTGAAAGAGCGGATTGTATATCTGGGAATGCCCCTCTTTTCTTCCGATGATGTGAAACGTCAGGTGGGGCTTGACGTAACGGAATTAATTCTGGCGCAATTGCTCTACCTAGAGTTTGATAACCCTGACAAGCCGATCTATTTTTATATCAACTCTACGGGAACCGCTTGGTACGACGGTTCAGCCATTGGCTTTGAAACAGAAGCCTTTGCCATTTGCGATACCTTAAGCTACATCAAGCCCCCCGTTCATACCATTTGTATTGGTCAGGCCATGGGAACCGCCGCCATGATCCTCTCCGCAGGAACCAAAGGGAACCGGGCCAGTTTACCCCACGCCACGATCGTTTTGAACCAACCCCGCACCGGCACCCAAGGTCAGGCCACGGACATCCAAATTCGGGCTAAAGAGGTTTTGGATAACAAGCGCACCACCCTAGAAATTTTATCCCGCAATACGGGGCAAACCCCAGAGCAACTGGCCAAGGACACCGATCGGATGTTGTACATGACCCCATACCAGGCCAAAGAATACGGCCTGATCGATCGGGTTTTAGAAAGTCCCAAGGATTTGCCCGTGATCTTGACCCCCAGCCTCTAGTGTTTGAATTCTGATCCTTAAATCCTGGCGCTTGAATTTTTCAGTATTGCGCCTAATGCGACCCAGCACATCTGAATCGCATGATTGAACAACATCGAACCCTATCCCCAAAGAGAGAATCATAATGCCTATTGGAGTTCCCAGTGTTCCCTATCGTCTTCCCGGCAGTCCTTACGAGCGCTGGATTGATATTTATACTCGTCTGAGCCAAGAACGGATCATCTTTTTAGGCCAGGAAGTGACGGATGGTTTAGCCAATCGAATTGTGGCTTTTTTGTTGTATTTAGACTCGGAAGATAATAACAAGCCCATTTATTTGTACATCAATTCCCCTGGTGGTTCGGTCACCGCTGGCATGGCCATTTATGACACCATGCAGCACATTAAATCGGAAGTAGTGACCATTTGTGTGGGCTTAGCCGCTTCCATGGGGGCATTTTTGCTCACCGCAGGCAGTAAAGGTAAACGGTTAGCGTTGCCCCATTCCCGGATTATGATTCACCAACCCTTAGGAGGCACAGGTCGCCGTCAAGCCACGGATATTGACATTGAAGCGAAGGAAATTCTCCGCATTCGCCATCAACTCAATGAAATTCTAGCAGTGCGGACAGGCCAGCCCTTAGAAAAAATCCAAAAAGACACCGATCGGGATTATTATTTGTCCGCTGAGGAAGCTCAACAATATGGACTAATCGATCGAGTCATTAACGATCGTCCTGTGTAATCGCCAAGCTTTACCCCTCTTAATCCCTTGGTAAGGGGGGAACTCCGATCCTCTGCCCTACTAAGGGGGGGTTAGGCGTTTCGGTATTAACAAGGGGAGGCATCATTATCAGAAACAGCAATTTTAAATTCAAACGGTATCATAAGGATACAAAATATCGTTTTGTTG
>DALYGI010000215.1:2618-7252 GCA_031971595.1 Prochlorotrichaceae cyanobacterium CTOTU29312 | reverse complement strand
GTTTAATTTTGGTGAGTAGTGGGGGTAGGTGGGTAGTGGGTAGTGATTAGTGGGGCTAGTGATTAGTTAAAATAGGCTTTATCAGCTTATAAACGATCGCTAGTTTTTTAGATTTTTTATACAGTTCCGATCGTCAATGATGCACAATTTAGCTAATTTAGCCCTAAAGCCTGGTAAAAACGATGCGATTTTCTAAGCCTATTCGCCTGCAAACCCCGGATAGTGTGGAACTAGAGTTTTGGTTGGCGGGGATTGGCAGCCGGACTTTTGCGTTAGTGGTGGATTACACGGTCTGGGGATTATTGCTTAGTCTCTTCATCTGGCTCTGGAGTTTTTTAGCGGAACAAACGATCGATCTCTTATCTGAATTACTAGAGAATACGGATTCCCTAGAGTTGTGGCTATTGGCGATTTTGCTGATGGTTACCTTTATTATTTATGTGGGATACTTCGTCATTTTTGAAACCCTCTGGCAAGGACAAACACCGGGCAAACAATTGGCTAAGATCCGCGTCATTACCGATGATGGGCGACCGGTTCAACTGTCTCAGGCTGTTTTACGGGCGTTGTTACGACCCTTTGATGATCTCTTTTTTATCGGCTTCTTACTGATTGCCCTCACCCCTCAGGAAAAACGTTTGGGGGATTGGTTAGCGGGAACTTTAGTGGTTAAAACTGAGCAGGATCAGACTCAGAAAAGGCTGAAGGTTTCCGATCGGGCCATCGAGTTAGCGGAGCGCCTCTGGGGGGAGGCCGATTTGGCGTTGCTGTTACCCGACGATTTTGCGGTGATCCGGCAATATTTACAACGGCGGACAGTGTTAGAGCCGGAGGCAAAGCGTAAATTAAGCTTACAATTGGCTAAGGATATTCAGAGGATTATTCATTTGGAAACCCTACCCGATGATCTTACCTATGCCCTCACGGCGGATCTCTTTTTAGAAGCGGTGTATTTTGCCTATCAACGATCGGAGGAGGAAGCTTTGTCATGAGTCTTCGTATTCGTCAACATGTGAATCCCCTCAGTGCTAAATTCCAACAAGCGATCGTTTTGCCGGATTGGGAACACTGTTTTAGCCATCTCGATCGTCCCTTCCATTTGGATATTGGTTCCGCACGGGGGACTTTTTTATTAGACATGGCCCAAGCCTATCCTAACTGGAATTTTTTAGGCACAGAAATTCGGCAATCTCTAGTCCAGGAAGCAAACGATCGGGCGGCGGAGTTGGGGCTAAAGAATGTTTATTATTTATTTTGTAATATCAATCAACATGCACCTGCTTTGTTGCAATCTTTACCATCGGGATCCTTGCAGTATGTAACGGTACAATTTCCCGATCCGTGGTTCAAAAAGCGCCACCAAAAACGACGGGTTCTCCAACCCCAATTGGTCAAGGACTTGGCTCAGTTTATGGCCGATCGTAGCCTCTTATTTTTACAGTCCGATGTGGAGCCCGTACTCTTAGAAATGATCGATCGGGTGGAGGAAAGTGGCGCGTTTCAGCGTCTGAACCCAGGGTGGCTCCCGGAGAACCCCCTAGGCGTGCCCACAGAGCGGGAGCGATCGGTGTTGCGACGTAATTTGCCTGTGTATCGGGTGCAGTTTCAGCGGCACGGCTCGCCCTAAATTTCGGGTACCGTTTCTGGCCCCCAGACCCCCTCCCCTTGCACGATCGATCGTTGGAGGGTGTTGCAATCCCGTTCAGCGTTATCAATGCGGGTTTGATTGCGACAATATTCACGGAAAATTTGCCCCACTAAGCGCTTGGGTAACTGAGACGATCGGGCTAGAGCGCGGCGGAAATCGGTTTGGGCTTGAATCAGATCGGAGGAATTGGTTGCCTCTAAGCCTTGTCGGATGCGTACCTGCGCCCGGAGGTAATAGAGTTGGGGATTATTGCTGGTTTGCATGGCGGTCTCTAGGGCTGTCAGCGCTTCGGGGTACCGATCGAGGTCTCGATAGGCGATGGCCATGGCCCAGTGGGCTAAATAAGGCGGAGCCGCATTGGTTTGAAGTTGGGTGAGGGCTTGTTCGGGCTTGGTTAGGGGCACATAAAGGGAAATCATTAACTCCATAAAGCCATGAATTAAATTCAATTCTGGATCCGTGGGATTAATCTGTCTCGCTGATTTCAGCGCCCCATAGGCCAGTTTCAACTGCTCGATCGCTGTGGGGACTCCCCGTAAAGACCCCTCCCCCTGGGGAGACAGGGCATAGCCCCCTTCCACAACCTGGCCGATCGCCACGTAGGTATACCCCCGCACTGGGCTGGTACTGACTAAATTTTGCCCCTTAGCGAGGGTCTGCTGCCCATGAGCCCGTAAACTTTGCCAATCCTCTTGGAGAAAGGCAATAGTGGCTTGTAGCGCATAGACCAAAGGTTCCTCCGGCTCATCCTCTAGGGCAAGCTTCAGGGCTTCCGTAGCCTTGGGGTAATCCCCCTCCTGAAACAGGGCCGTAAAAGCCGCCTCCGTCCGATCGCCGATCGCTTCGGGGTTGGTGGTGCGAAAGGGATCCCCAGCCCAGGCGGGTGTGCCGATGAAACTGCCCATAACGCCGATCACGCCGCTCCACAGGAGGCTACGCAGTAATCCCGATCGAGAAGGTTGGGGCAGAGAAGATTGGGACAGAGAAAGTTGGGGCAGAGGAGAAGAACGGAAAAATTGAATATTCATGGACTTTAGGATAGGAATAGGGTCAGAACATGATGCTGCTCAAAGACGAGAGGCTGTTCTAACGGTTCCATCGGCTATGGACTGCCCCCCTGAAGCAGTTCAGGATGGGCTAACAAATCTGATTGCGATCGGGTTTCCTGTTGCCCTGTCGCTAACCACTTCATATTCACCGTTCCTGCTGCCGCTTCCGCATCCCCCAACACTAAACACACCCTAGCCCCACTACGATCGGCCCGTTTAAATTGTTTACCAAAAGCGCTGCCACTGAGATCCAATTCGACCGAGCATCCCCGCTGGCGCAGTTGTTGGGCTAACACTAAAGCCTGGGGTTCCGCCTTTTCCCCACGGGAGACGAGATAACAATCCAGAGGCTCTAGGTTGCCCTGCTCCCGTTGCTGTAACAGTAAAATTAACCGCTCTAAACCAATGGCCCAACCGACGGCGGGCGTGTCTGCCCCCCCCAGTTGTTTCACTAAACCATCGTACCGACCCCCGCCACAAACCGTTGCCTGGGCTCCTAAGTCTGTAGATTGCATTTCAAAGGCGGTGTGGGTGTAATAATCTAACCCTCTGACCAAGCACGGGTTGAGGGTATAGGGAATGCCCAGATCCGCCAGCGATCGTTGTACCCCTGCAAAAAAGCGTTGGGATGTATCACTCAGGTACTCCAAAATACTGGGGGCCTCTTGCACAATCTCCTGAGTACGGGGATCCTTGCTGTCTAAAATGCGGAGCGGGTTTCGGCTGAGGCGATCCTGAGAATCCTCATCTAAATCCGCCTTATAGGGTTCCAGGTAACTCACCAGGGCTTCCCGATAGCGGTGGCGATCGTCTGCATCCCCCACGGAATTTAACGCCAACGTTAGATCTTGAATGCCCACGGCCTGGAGTAAATCCGTCGCCAAAGCAATCACCTCCGCATCCGCACGGGGATCCGCACTGCCTAACACCTCCACCCCAATTTGGTGAAACTGCCGTTGCCGTCCCGCTTGGGGCCGCTCGTAGCGAAACATGGGGCCGATGTACCACAGGCGCTGCACACCCCCCTGGGCCGCCAACCCCTGCTCAATATAGGATCGCACCACCCCCGCCGTCCCTTCCGGGCGCAGAGTCAGGGAACGATCGCCCCGATCGGAAAACGTATACATTTCCTTACCCACCACATCCGTCGCCTCCCCAATACCTCTGGCAAACAATTCCGTCTGCTCAAAAATAGGGGTACGAATTTCTCGATAGGCAGCCCGGTGTAAAATCGTCCTCGCTTGGTACTCAACACGTTGCCAGTAAAGCGCTTCCTCCGGCAGAATATCACGGGTGCCCCGAATGGCCTGAATAGTGGTCATAGGTCTTTTTACGATCAGATTACGATCAAATGACAATCAAAAACTAGGATCAAACAGACTCAGGCTACCAGTTTTAGCGATCGATGGGCTAGAGTTGAGAGTGGTTTTCTGAGATCCTGATCAATTGTGGTTCCCTAAAATCCCTCAAAGGAGAATGCTCTGATGTACGTTTATCCCGGTTTAGTCACGATCGCTGCCTTAGTGATGTACTTTGCAGTCACCATGAATGTGGGACGGGCGCGGTTTAAGTATGGAGTCAAGCCCCCCGCCATGACCGGCGATCCCGGTTTTGAGTGTGCCGTGCGGATTCAGCAAAACACCCTAGAGCAAATCGTCTTTTTCCTGCCCCTGCTGTGGCTCTTTGCCAATTACCTCAACCCCCTATGGGCAGCAATTTTAGGCGGTATCTGGGTTCTAGGACGCATCCTCTACGCGATCGGCTATTCCCAAGCCCCCGAAAAACGAGGCCCCGGATTTGCCATTAGCTCCCTCAGTTCCCTGATTCTGCTGGGAGGCGCTTCCTTTGGTCTCATCCGATCGCTCTTATGAGTTTTGAGTTATGAGTTTTGAGTGTTGAGTTTTGAGTGTTGAGTTTTGAGTGTTGAGTTTTGAGTG
>DALYGI010000215.1:2330-2518 GCA_031971595.1 Prochlorotrichaceae cyanobacterium CTOTU29312 | reverse complement strand
TGAGTGTTGAGTTTTGAGTGTTGAGTTTTGAGTGTTGAGTTTTGAGTGTTGAGTTAGGAATTAGGAATTAGGAATTAGGAATTAGGAGTTAGGAGTTAAAAGTTAGGAGTTAGGGAGTAGAGATTAAATGGATTTTGGAAAATCCCTACCGAACTTAAAACCATTCCTCATTTCCTTAACTTAAAACT
>DALYGI010000215.1:0-2230 GCA_031971595.1 Prochlorotrichaceae cyanobacterium CTOTU29312 | reverse complement strand
CAAAACCCAAAACTATTTCCCCATTCCCTTAACTCAAAACCCAAAACTCAAAACTATTTCCCCATTCCCTTAACTTAAAACTCAAAACTCAAAACCCAAAACTATTTCCCCATTCCCTTAACTCAAAACCCAAAACTCAAAACTCAAAACTCAAAACCATTTCCCCATTCCCTTAACTCAAAACCCAAAACTCAAAACTATTTCCCCATTTCCCTAACTCAAAACCCAAAACTCAAAACTCAAAACTATTCCCAATTTCCATGACTCGAATTGCTAGCGTTGAACGAACCACTGGAGAAACCCAGGTTGCAGTGACAATAAATCTAGATGGTACAGGACAGTGCCAGGTCAATACGGGTATTCCGTTTTTAGATCACATGTTGCACCAGTTGTCGTCCCACGGTTTAGTGGATTTGGAGGTGACGGCGAAGGGAGATTGGGAAATTGATGATCACCATACCAATGAAGATGTGGGCATTACCCTAGGACAGGCCTTAGCCAAGGCCCTAGGCGATCGTAAAGGGATTGTGCGGTTTGGTCACTTTGTGGCACCGTTAGATGAGGCGTTGGTACAGGTGGCTTTAGATTTTTCCGGTCGTCCCCATCTTACCTATGGGTTAAACATCCCCACGGAGCGGGTTGGCACTTACGATACCCAGTTGGTGCGGGAATTTTTTGTGGCGCTGGTGAATCATAGTCAGATGACGCTCCATATTCGTCAATTGGATGGTATTAACTCCCACCATATTATTGAAGCCACCTTTAAAGCCTTTGCCCGATCGTTGCGGATGGCTTTGGAATCTGATCCCCGGCGATCGGGTAGTATTCCCAGTTCTAAAGGGGTGTTATAGGTTCCTGTTCATGTTCCATTCATCGCCTCTGTCTGAAATGCCTTTACCCCTAGTCCGATCGTTTCCCAGTGGTTTAACGATCGTTGCGGAGCAGATTCCTGTGCCTGCCATTAGTTTTGATCTGTGGATTCGGGTGGGATCGGCGGTGGAGCCGGATGAGATTAACGGGGTTGCCCATTTCCTAGAGCACATGATTTTTAAGGGCTCGGAAAACCTGCCCCCCGGAGCTTTCGATCGTCGGGTGGAGGCCGTGGGAGCAAATCTCAATGCTGCCACCAGTCAAGACTACACCCATTACTATTTCACCTCCGCCCCCCAGGATTTTGCGGATTTAGTTCCCCTGCAATTGGAAGTGGTGACCCAGCCCAAACTGCCCTCCCAAGAATTTGATCAAGAGCGGCGGGTGGTTTTAGAAGAAATTTTACGGGCTCAGGATCAACCGGAGCGGCGCATTGCCCAACGGAAACTCGAAGCGGTCTTTCCGGGATTGCCCTACCGTCGTCCGGTATTGGGGCCTGCGGCGGTCATTGAGGCCTTGCAACTCCCCCAGATGCGATCGTTTCATGACCAGTGGTACCAGCCCCCTCACATCACCCTAGCGATCGTGGGTAGTGAGCATGTGGAGAGGATGATCGACACCGTACTCCACCATCTGCCCCCTTCCTTTTTAGAGAGCGCTCCCTCGGTACAGCCCCATCCAACGCTATACCCGGAACCCTGCCTAAGTCAGCCGATCCGAGAGCATTACCCCGATCCCCAACTGGAACAGGATCGCTTGGTGATGGCTTGGCGGGTGCCCGGACTGCAAGACTTAGCGGACACCTATGCCCTCGATGTCCTCGCTTCTTTGTTGGCTCACGGACGTACATCCAGACTGGTGCGACGGTTGCGGGAAGAGCAGCAATGGGTTCGGCAAATCAGCGCCTATAACAGCAATTATCAGGTTCAAGGGGTTTTCGGCATTAGTGCCAAACTCCTGAGTTCGGGCAGCACCTCCCCCACCGCCAAGGACGATCGCCTGCGGGTAGAAGCAGCCATCTGGGAAGAAATTGAAAAAATCCAACAGGGGGACATTCAGGAAGCGGAGTTAAACCGAGTGCGAACCCAAGTGGCCAATCGTTTTATTTTTGCCAATGAACGGCCCCAATCCCGTGCCCAACTCTATGGTTATTACCAAGCGCTTCTAGGGGATTTAACCCCAGGATTGCAATACCCCCAAACGATCGCTCAGGTAGCAGCGGCAGCGGTTCAACAAGCAGCCCAAACCTATTTAATCCCGGAGCAATCTATTACTTTGACGTTTGCGAATGGGGAATAGGTTTTAGGGAATAGGGAATAGGGAATGGGGAATAGGGAATAGGGAATAGGGAATAGGGAAT
>DALYGI010000214.1:0-7254 GCA_031971595.1 Prochlorotrichaceae cyanobacterium CTOTU29312 | reverse complement strand
GTTGGAGTGACAAGTTGAAATTCTCGATCTTGGAGGCAGACCTGCGGAATGTGGGGTTTAATCCTGGGCTTTCCAGTTTATTGAATTCACGATCCTTAGAGGTTCACAGCCTGGATTGCTCTAAGCTCCTAACGAGATCTTGCACCCCTAAAGGTTTCACAAAATAGCCACTGGCTCCCAGGGACTCAGCCTGTTGCCGATGTCGATCGCTTTGGCGGGAGGTGAGCATTGCCACGGGCAAAGTGGCCCAACGATCGTCTTGGCGGAGGTGGTGTAGCAGTTGAAAGCCATCCATGCGGGGCATTTCCACATCACACACTAATAAATCGCAACTCATGCCTCCCTGCAATTGCTCCCAAGCTTCCTGACCATCCCGGCACTGAATGACCTCATAACCCAAGGGTTGTAAGGCATGGGTGACCCACCGCCGGGCCGCAGCGGAATCGTCTACTACCAAAGCGCGGCGGCGAGAGTGGAGCGTCGGCCGTTCCTGCGGCGGCGGAACCTGGGGAAGGGGCGAGGTCGATTGGGGGGTGACTGCTTCCGGGGAGAGTACGGGCACCACTTGCCCTTGGGGTAACACCGTACAGCCCGCAATATAGTTGGGAAAGGCCAGCCACGGATCCAAGGATTTCAACACCATTTCCCGCTCTTCCAGGAGCAAATCCACCTCAAGCACTAGGGCCTGGGGGTCGTTACGCAGAATGATGCCCACACTGCCCTGGGTTTTCAGCACGGAAGTGGCCCCCGCACTGGTGGCATTTTGTAACCCCTTAACGGAAAGGTTCTGCACCTGCCAGCCGTATTGGGGAACCGGCAGCAGATCCCCCAAGGCCAGGATCGTCAGGGTTTGGGAGCGCCAGTGGAGCGATCGTCGTTGAACATCGGCGGGGGAAAGCTCAACAATTTCTAAGACTTCCCCGGATGGAATGGCAATCTGAGCAGGGGGGGCACTGTCCCGGTATTGCTGGCACAAGAGCAGGGGTAAAATGTTGAGGGTGGAGGGAACCCGGAGGGTGAAGCGTGTACCTTTTCCGGCACGGGTTTGTACCTGAACGGAGCCCCGTAAGTTCTCCACCTGGCCTTTGACCACATCTAAGCCCACTCCCCGCCCCGATAGCTCCCCGGCCTGGGTTGCAGTGGAAAAGCCGGGCATAAATAGGCAGTTTAAGCACTCCTGAGGGCTAGGATTGGGGGAGGATAACAGGCCTTTGCGCTGGGCGATCGTTTTGACTTTGGCGAGATCAATTCCCCGTCCATCGTCCGTTACGGTAATAATCACGGTGGTGCCGGAATGAACCGCCTTGAGGATCACCTTCCCCTGGGGGGATTTTCCCTGTTTTTGCCGATCGCTGGGGGGCTCCTGACCATGATCAAAGGCATTGCGGATTAGATGGAGGAGGGGATCGTAGAGCGCATCCAAAACCGCCCGATCGATTTCCGTATCTCCCCCTTGCACCACAAATTTGACCTGTTTGTTATACCGCTGGTTCAAGTCCCACAAAGCGCGGCGGAACCGATCGGCCAAGCTAACAAAGGGAACCATGCGGGCCGCCGTTAGCCCTTCCCGGAGGGTGCCCAATTCCTGCTTGAGGCGATCGTGAGATTCCTGGGCGGACTGCACATAAAGCCCAATATCATCGGCATATTCATCAATGCGGGCTAAGAACTCCTGAAGATCCTGTAAAAGGCTATGCAAATCTGTAAACCGATCGAGTTCCAGGGGATCAAATTCGTCCACACTGGTTGGCGCTTCTAACCCCAAAACCTGGAGAGATGGGATTTTCTCCGTACCCCCCGCCTGAGCGAGCATGGATTTGAACTTAGGAAAGCGGGCTCCGGGCAACAATAGCTCGTCGTAACAGTTTTGGATCCGTTCCCGCAATTGGTAAAACTGTCGGGTTTGTTTTTTTAAGCCCTGGCTAGCCGATCGTAACCGCCGCTGATCCAAATCCACCCGCTCCGACTGAATCAGCAGATCCCCCACCGTATTGGCCAAACGATCGAGTTGTTGCACAGGAACCCGCATGGTGGCCACTTGTGGTTGGGGCGCTGGTTGAACCGGTTGGGGCGACAGGGCCGGAACGATCGGCTTTTCCTGAATGGTTTGATCCTGAACAGCTTTCCCCTCGGTTTGATCCCGAACGGTTTGCCCCTGAGTCCCTTGAGCTTCAAGGGTTGGATCTTTCAAGATTGGATCTTTAACGGTTGAATCTTTAAAAGCTGGATCTTCAAGGATTGGAGCCTGTACCGGAGCGATCTCCGCCGCAAAACCAGGGGCCGGATCAGGGTTTGCCAGGGTCTTTTGACGACAGGTCTCTAAGCGATCGAGTTGGGACTCTAGACCCATTTTCTGCTGCTCAGGAGGTTGGGAGCGTAAGCCTTCCAAGTCAGAAACGGCAGCTAAGAGCCAGTCTAGTTGCAGAATTTCCCCTAGGGTTTGGCAATCTTGAATGAGATAGGTGAGGGCTGACCCTAGCCCCGCTGGAGTTTGAACGATCGCCTTGCGGGTTCGCTCCAAACAGTTCAAAAAATCCGTTTCTAACACCGTGGAAATCAGTCCAGAAAGACTCTGATCCAAGGCTTGGGGGGGCTTCACGAGACTCCGCCTGAGACAACAGTAAATCTATATTTTCCAACAAGGGGGAAGGCTCACAATCCCGATCGGTCTGGGCCACAACCTTAAGGTGTTGCCCCATTTCATCCACCCCCAGCAGCAGCACTTCCACAGCCAAGGCGGGATCCGGCAAGCGACGATCGCCCAAGGCTAACAAAACATCCTCCAAGCGATGGGCCAGCTTTGAAAGGTTATGGAGTTGGGATAGACCCGCGCTCCCCTTGAGGGTATGAATCGATCGGGTTAGGGCTCGCCACTGATCTGTGGAAGTATCAACCCCCTCACTCCCCCCTTCGTGCAAAGCCAGAAGATGCTTTTCTAAAATGGCTAAATGTTCTGGGGCATCTTCCTGCACAAAACATTGGCGTACCTGCTGCTCAATGGCCGCCCATTGATTCGTTCCCATATTAGCCAGTTACATTAGCCAACCACTCAACCCACGGAGAAAACAGGAGAACACGATCGATCACAGACCTTAATGCTAATTTTAAGCTGCTCTCACCGGGACGATCGGTAACAAGCGTTGCAGTTAGGGGTTAGGGATTAGGGGGTAGGGATTAGGGGTTAGGATTTACTGGATGAATTTTACTGGGCTTGTTGCCAGGCTTGAACTAAGGGCTGAGTCACGTCTGCTGCGGGAGGGGGGGTAGACTGAACCGACAAATCCACGATCGCTCCTGGAATATTCTTGGCCCAGGGGCTTTCGGGGACGGTGCTTAAATCAATCCCTTCTAAACTAGGCCGAAAGCCAAAGGCTACGAAAACCGCCTGTTGTTCCGGTTGGCGCAAAAAATCCACAAAGGTGCGGGCTGCCTGAGCCGTTTTAGCATTAACATCCTGCCGCAAAATAGCAGCGGTCGCCGTCGTTTCGATCGTGGGGTCGGGGTAAAAAATTTGATAGGGTTTACCCTGGGTTTGTTGCCAACGGTACAGGGCAATACTTTCGTAAACGATCGCCATATCCGCTGCATTGGGCCCCCGCGCAATAAACTCCTGTAACAAGGTATCCGTGGATCGAGAGGGTTCATAAACCGATCGTTTCACCAACCCTAAGAGATCCAAGGCGGTACTATCCGTAAAACTAGCCGCACTTAACGGCCCCCCCAATTTAGACTGAAGCCAAAGGGTTAAGGTTAACTGCCCAGTATTAGATCGGGTGGGATCCGTCAGTACCAGGTCAAAACCGCCCCAATTGGGCTGTCCCCCCACACTCGTCCAATCCCGTCGATCGGCCCGGAGCAACGTCTCAACCCTAGACCAATCCCATTTTCCCCCTGGAAACAAGGTCTGGGAGCGATCAGGCCAGACAATTCCCACTAAATAGGTTTTGACGATCGCTTGGGGGGAGTCATCAAACGATTGGGGATCTAACTGGGCTAAAAAATCTTCACTCGCAGGGATCAACACCGTGGGCGTAAACTCATTTTCATTACTCCGGTAGCGATCGATCATGTCCTGGGAACCCTGAAACTCCAATTGCAAATCAATGCCAGGATAGCGATCCTCAAAGGTAGACTCCAGTTTGCTTAAGGGCTCCTGGAGTTCCGACCCACTCACCACTACGATCGTTTGCTTAAATCCCGGTAGGGGAGCATAGCTTAAAACTAAAGACCCGATCAAAATCCCCGCTGAAGTTAGCCAACGGGGAACCAGGGAAGGGCGAGAAGCAGTAGGGGAAGCAGGCTTCATAAAAAAACTAGACCAAGACTAAAGATTAAAGAATAAAGACTAAAGATTAAAGACAAATGATCCTAGATAAATGATTCTAGACAAATTGATCCTATCCTATCCGCGTGAAATCATCCTGGCCTAGCCCTGCCAATACAACGCGGGACTTATAGCCCCCCGAACCCCTCATAGGTTAAAATCCCATTTGCTTGCCCTCACCCTACCAGGAGGATCCGCTTGAATTCAAAGCAACACTCCAGAATTGCTCCCCCTGGAGATTCCAGTGATGATATTCCCTTTGCCCTGCGAGATCCCCTGGATAGCTACATCGCTCCCTCTCCAGGACAATTTTCCCGGCCTCCGGGGTGGGTTTTGGGGGTAATACTTCTGATTTCCGTCGCAACCCTGGGCTCTGCCCTCTGGATTTTTAACCTGCGCCCCCAAGGACTCCGCACCGAGGTCAATCCCGCTCCCACCAATCCCTCCGATTCAGCCACCCCAGCCCCTGAAGAAGACAGTCTTCTGGGCCATCGCCCCTATGCGGAAGCGGATCCCTCCACCCTCGTAGCGATCGACGATACGGGAAAGCACAAGCTCAAGAAAGCCGCCGCCACCGCCTTTGTACGGATGCAAGATGCAGCAAAAGCAGACGGGATCAGCCTATTGCCCCTCTCCACCTATCGATCGATCGAGGATCAGCAATACCTCTTTTTTGAAGTGAAATCCATACGGGGCCAAGATGCCAGCACCCGTGCCGAAGTTAGCGCCCCCCCAGGCTATAGCGAACACCATACGGGCTACGCCGTGGATATTGGCGACGGGACGGCTCCAGACACCAACTTAAGCGTTAGTTTTGAAGAAACGGCAGCTTTTCAGTGGCTCCAAGAAAACGCCAGTCACTACAGCTTTGAGTTATCTTTTTTACCCAATAACGAGCAGGGCATCACCTACGAACCTTGGCACTGGAGATTTGTGGGCGATCAAAGCAGTCTAGAAACCTTTTATAAAGGCATCCCCCAGCCCCCCGAAACCCTCCCTGAAGAGAGCCTAGGGGAAGAGAATTTAGGGGAAGATAATCTGGGCGAAGAGAGCCTAGGGGAGAACACCCCCAACCCGGAAGTCTCCCCTGGAACTCCAACAAACGAAGATAATTAGTAGATTAGGGGATTAGGGAATTAGGGGATTAGGGGCTTTATTCCGGTTCCCCTCCTGCAAGGTTAGGGGCGTTTATTCCGGTTCCCCTCCTGGGAGGGGCTAGGGGTGGGTCGGCTGTTCACCTAGTTAAAAAACAGTCCGGGTGATCCGGGTTCAGAAAGGAAGCAATGTATAAAAGCAGAGGGAGTCCCTAGCTAGGAAACGCTTAAGCAATCTAGCTTAAGTTAAACTTAAGATGGGTCGCCTCGTCCCGACAAATCCTAGGTTTATAATGACGCTACAACTCGTGACCCCACATCATCTCGGACTCAGCACTATTCACAACGCTGCCAATCTGCGGGTTGGGTTGCTGCCACGCTAGCACACTGTAAGGATCAGCATTTATGGCTAAAATTGTTCGTCTCGAACCGATCGCCCAGGACACTTCGGTAGAAACCAACTCAAACCTGCTCTCGGTTTTACTCCAAAAAGATTTGGATGTTTTAAAGGAATGTGGGGGGCGAGGAATGTGCGCCACCTGTCACATCTATATTAGAGATGGGGAAGAGGCTCTGTCCCCCATGAATCGACGGGAACAACGCACCCTCGAAGTCATTACCTCCTGTAAACCCAATTCTCGGTTAGCTTGTCAGGCTAGGGTCTTGGGGCAGGGCGTGGTGGTAGAGCTTCCCCCCGGTATGTACGTCCAATCCTTAAAAGATATTGAAGATCTGATTGGTCGCCGGGCCGATACCAACCTGCTGAACCCGGTGACCGGGGATGTGCTGGTGGAAGAAGGCAAACTCATTACCCGCTCCGTGGTTAAACAACTCGAAGACACGAAATTTAAAGTGTCCGATTACTTTAGCCAAACCAGTGACTTTTAGGGCTAAAAGGAATAAACGTGCAAGGTATTATTCCATGGTAAAACGATCGCTTTTGGCCACAAACGTAAAGAAGATTAAAGTTTATCAGGATTTTGGGCATATTCCTTGCAGACTAAGGGAGGGGAGAGTGCCCTAAGCCTGCCCAGCATCTTTTGCAAGATTCTCCTTTCAGACTCTCCTCTAAACTCACATCTTCAACAACCCTGTTCTTCCTAGCGCATACCTATGACTAATGCAACCATAACCCCTGGGTCTTCCCCCGATCTCATCCTTCCCAAAACCAGACTCGCTTCTCCGAAGAAGCACAACCATTACGGTTTCCAAGATTTTTTCCGCTTCGACCCAGAACGGGGAGTCATTTGTGATTGGAATGGTTCTCAAAACTTCCTCACCAGTGAAGACTTTATTATTGGGATGGTGGAAGGCTTAGAAGAAGAAGTAGGAGATGCCTCCGCCGCCATTATGTACAGCATTGGCTGTGATTGGGGAAAACGGGATTCCTTAGTCTTTGAAAAATGGTTTGAGCAGGAATTCGATCGGGGAATTCGCCAAGCGAACCTCCTCTTCCTGTTAGAAACCTGGTGGTGGCCCTATACCACTCAAGGCTGGGGCCGCTGGGAAGTAGACATGGGCGATCGTAAACAAGGCTTCATTTTTATTAACCTCTTTGACTCCGCCGTTGCCCGCAGTTTAGGGGATGTGGGTAAGCCCGTTTGCTATCTGTATGCGGGACTGTTTTCTGGATTTTTTACAGAATTAGTGAAAAAACAACTCAGTTGCATTGAAATTCAGTGTTACTCCATGGGAGAAACCTACTGTAAATTCTTGCTAGGTGGGCAAGAACGCATCGATGCCGCATCATTTTGGATGAACGAAGGGGCCACCGCCACCGACATTGAAAAACGGTTACGCACAGGAGATCGCCTGAAATGAGTACTGTTACCTTAG
>DALYGI010000213.1:0-7264 GCA_031971595.1 Prochlorotrichaceae cyanobacterium CTOTU29312 | reverse complement strand
TCAAGTGGTAGTTTGAGGGGGGGGTATGAGTTATGAGTTTTGGGTTTTGAGTTTTGAGTTATGAGTTTTGAGGTGAGCAGTTGTAGGGGGAATCCTCCTGTGGTTGCTCAATCTCTTGTGGTTGCCCCTCAAAAGGTCTTACAAGCCTGTGTTATATGTGGGTTATTATCCTGATCTGTAATGTTGCCCTAGCGATTCTGTGCTGGCGGGTTGTGTTTTGGATGCTGCGGTTTCGGCTAGCGGTCATCCGTTTCCGGCAAACGATCGTTACGGCGGAAGAAAATTGCCGATCGGGTTTGGGGTTAGCCCCGGAATCGCTCTGGGTTGCCCATTCCCAGTTGACCCAGTTTCGACAGTGGCAACGCCGCAGTAAAACCCAATGGACGAAAGTACGCCAGGGGTGGGCGATTCTGCTCTGGGGTCAACGTTTCCTTCAGTTTCAATCCCAATGGCGATCGAGGCGTAATTCCCTCCCCTGAAGGGGTTATATTAACGATCGATCAATGATCAATTAAGAATGGGTGATCAATTAAGAATGGGTACCAACGTAGGGTAGGAGCATGTCCGATCAAACCGATCAGTATTCAAAATCAGAGCCGGTCAGGAATGATCAGGGGGGCGCATTTGCTGGTTTTTTGTTGGGAGCGGCCCTCGGTAGCTTAGGCGCGTTGCTGTTGGCCCCCCGCAGTGGGCGCGAAACCCGTCAGCAGTTGAGCCGGGCTCTTCAGGAATTAGCTCAGATTACGGAAAGTTTAACGGTGGATGTGCAGTCCCAGGCAGAGCGGATCTCCGATCAGGCATTGCAGCAGTGGGAAGATACCTTAAACCGCCTGCGGGAAGCGATCGCAGCGGGGATTGAAGCAAGCCAAGCCGAAAGCCACAATCAACAGCAATACCCCCAACGACGAGCGACCAATCGCAGCACCATCACCGTACCCGCTGAAGCAACGGATTCAGTCTTTAGCGATCGTTCTGAAACCTCGGACTCCTCAGATTTTTCGGGTTCAGATCATCATCAGGGAGGGAGCCTCTAAGATCAATGGATCCTGTTTTCTGGTTAGCCCTGTCCCTCTTTTTGGTGGCCATTAGTTTAACTGCCGTATTGATGGTGGCAGTACCGGCCATTCAGGAAGTGGGGCGAGCGGCCCGCAGTGTGGAAAAATTATTTGACACCCTCTCGCGGGATTTGCCCCCCACCTTAGAGGCGATTCGGCTGACCGGCTTAGAAATTTCTGAATTGACGGACGATGTGACGGATAGCGTCAAAAGTGCCGCCCAAGCCGCCAAACAGGTGGAAGAAAGTATTGCGGATATGCGTCAGCAGGCCCAAACCGCCCAAGGGACTACCCGCAGCGTCATGGCCGGGGTGAGGGCTGCCTGGCAAACCTTTACCCGTCCTGAAGCTCAACGCAAACATCGGCCCCGGCTCCCCCAACGATCGTCCAGTCCCCTGCAATCCATGGAAACCCTGGAATCACGAGAAAACAAAGCGATCGGCTCACCCCAGACCCCCATTTCCCCTCAGATTTCTACGGAGATTTCTCCTGAGGCTCCCCTCGGCAAACCCCTCCAATTGCCCCCCCGATCGTCCCGTCCCTCTCGGAATGCAGCGGATTCCGTCCCCCTCGATCTGCCCGAAGAAGTGGAAGTTTACGAAGAAGGAACCTGATCATGGCGATCGAAATCCTCTCCCGTGGCTTAGATTTATTTCACTATCCCTTCATGCAGCGGGCACTGATCAGCGGTACCTTAATCGGAATGATGAGTGGCTTACTGGGGAGTTTTACGGTGTTGCGTCAACTCTCTTTTTTTAGCAATGCCCTAGGACATTCGGCCCTCTTGGGGATTGCCATTGGTCTCTGGTTAAGGATTAACCCCTCCCTGGTTTTATTGCCCTTTTCCGTACTTTTTGCTCTGACCGTCATTTATTTGTTGGAATATACCCAACTTTGGACAGATGCGCTGCTGAATATCTTGCATTCTTCCCTATTAGCGATCGCCATTTTATTACTGAGTCTTTTAGATGTGTATAAAGGCGGCTTAAATAGCTTTTTATTTGGGGATATTTTAGCGGTACAACCCTTCGATTTGGTGATCAGTGCCCTTTTACTCTGCATCTGCCTCGGCTATATTGGGCTTACCCTCAAAACTCAAATGCTTATCACCCTCCACGAACCGATCGCCATTGTGCGGGGGATTGCCGTATCAGCCCATCGTAAGGCTTTTATTATCCTGCTAGCCCTAGTGGTGGGCGTTTCCATTAAAGCGATCGGTGTGCTTTTAGTCAGTGCATTTATTGTCATTCCTGCCAGCACGGCGCGACTTCTCAGCCCTAATTTTACTACCCATGTCATGGCTTCCACCCTCATCGGAGCAGTCAGTGCAATTCTGGGCATTGTTATTTCTGCCCTAGCCAATTTACCCTCCGGCCCTAGCATTGCGGTAACCCAACTGGTTCTTTTTTTGGGGGCAATGGGGGTGGGGAATAGGGAATAGGGAGTAGGGAATGGGGAAATGGGCTTAAATAATGGTGGTTAAAGGTCGCGGGTGAACGTCAAAGATTACAGATTAAAGATTGAGATGGTGTATGTAACTTAAGTGCCAAGATCCCCGGTTTCTGGGGACATTGTATTAAGAGGTCGGGCTTTGTTCTAGGCTTGTTTCACTATCAAAACGATAGTGCCTACACCCCAGCGATGGTGGGTTTCCAACGATCGTTGAGGTGAGGACTCTGGAAGGCTAGGCTGTTCTTCCCCTAGGCACAACAGGCTTCGTGGGGGGCTCCTTCTGGTAAAGTGCCCGCTTGATAAGCTTCGATCGCTTTTTGGGGGTTGCTTTCGGTGGTGGTTAACAGGGTTGTGTTGCGCTCCTGAAGCCGCCGCCGCACTCCTTCACCGGCAGAGGCAGCAATGGCAATATCGACAAAGTGGAGGGGGTGACGATCGCCATCTCCTCGGACGTGCCACTCGTGGAGGCAACTGGTCTGGGTTAGGTCTAGTGTCCATGCTGGGGTTAGGTCAGCCGAGAGGTCGTAGATCATCCACCGCAGGGCTCTACCGGCATGGGCGGCCACACTGCCATCGGGGGTGACTGCTACGGCGACTAAGTTTTCTGTCATGGGTTAAATCCTCCACATTCAACGAGTCCAAAAAAGGGTTGGAGTACAGTACGGGAATTATAAAGGATGGCTATTTTTCGGGTGGTTTTACAATTAAGCCTGCACTCATGCACCGGAAGCCTAGGACGATCGGGATTTAACCAAAACGATCGGGCTAATGGACGAGTATTTTTTAACGAGTTGCCCTATGGGCTTCTCAATGGGATAACTGATTCTAGACAAATTTTTTTCCCAATTTTTTTAGGTATCGTTATTCCGTGCTGTTATCCCCCGTTTTCATTGGAACTTTTCCCCCTTTGAATTGGCTACTAGACCCCCTTCAATACGGCTTTTTAGTAAAAGCTTTATGGGTGAGTGCCTTCGTCGGTCTGGTGTGTGCGGTGCTGTCCTGTTACATTACCCTCAAGGGCTGGTCACTCATGGGGGATGCCATTTCCCATGCGGTGGTTCCCGGTGTAATTGTGGCCTATGCCTTGAATATTCCCTTTGCCATCGGAGCATTTGTATTTGGCTTTGGGGCAACGGTAGCGATCGGTTATGTGCAGTCAAAAACCCGGCTGAAGGAAGATGCGGTGATTGGGGTTGTCTTTACGGGCTTTTTTGCTTTAGGCTTAGTTCTAGTGACTAAAATTCCCAGTAATGTTGATTTATTTCATATCCTCTTTGGCAATGTTTTAGGCATTACCCGTGAGGATATTATTCAAACTTTAATTTCAGGGATTTTAACCCTCGTGATTATTGCCCTACGCCGTAAGGATTTACTGCTGTTTTGTTTTGACCCGAACCATGCCAAAGCAATCGGTTTGAACGTTTCAGTTTTGTATTATACCCTTCTGTCCGTATTAGCCCTAACGATCGTTACCGCCCTACAAACCACCGGAGCAATTCTAGTGATTGCCATGTTGATTACACCCGGTTCGATCGCCTATCTCCTCAGCGATCGGTTTGATCAAATGTTAGGCATTGCCATTGTAAGTAGTGTATTTTCCTGTTTAGGCGGAACCTATTTAAGCTATTACCTAGACGTGTCTACCGGAGGCAGCATCGTAGTGTTACTGACCCTACTTTTTATGGGAACAATGGTTTTTGCCCCAAAATACGGACTGTTAGCCCAACAACGATCGAGCCTATCTTTAGAAAATGGAGAGTGAAGGGAAGGAAGAAAGAAAGAAGGAAGAAGAAGAAAGAAGGAAGGAAGAGCATTACAATTATGGATCAAGAAACCAACCCCCTACAATTCCCTAATTCCTAATTCCTAATTCCTGCCCCCTATTCCCTATTCCCCATTCCCCATTCCCTATTCCCTATTAAAACCGATCTTCTAAGAAAAAAGTTTCAGGAAACTTCTCCGTAATTAACATTATTGGTTTCCCGTGGGAGAAGACACGATAGGTACGGGATAGTAGTAAATCCGTGGGACGAATGTAGAAATATTCTGCCTGATTTCCGGCTACTTCCCGACAGGAACCTACAATTTCCTTAAAGGTTTCTACTCGATGCTCTAGCCAGAGGCGACCAATGGATTCTTCGGATTTTAACAATCGCTCCCGATACCGTTCATCCAAACGATCGGGAATAATAACAGATTCCGCATAGACCCAATTGCGATGGCTAATTTTACCCTGAAGCAAAATGCGCCGTTCAATGACAGGGGTTCCTGCTTCTACCTGTAAGAGTTTCAAATCCTGGGCGAGGGGAATGAGGGCTTCTGCCAATTTTACCAGTTTGATTTTTTCGTAGAGATAGGCTTCTAGGATTTCCGTTAGGGTTCCATCGGTGGTTAAAACAATGCGCTGAAAGGTACTCAACCGGGAGGGATCAATATGACTATGGGCTAGGGATTCTTGCAGATCGGGGCGTAATTCCTCATGCTTGGGGTCATGATTATTTAATGAATTGGTGGCAGAAATCGATTGCATAAAGTTCTCCTAAAATGTCTAGAGTAGCCGCAAATCCTACGCTAAATCCTAATGGGTGTAATGATAAATTGATGATTGATGGCTAAGAAATTGCTAATGAATTGCTCAGGAATAGTTAAAGGATTTAAGCAGAAGAAGCAACGGTACTCATCTGTGTTACAGCGGGAATATCCGTTATAGTGGGCATGACCATGGATACGGTGCCGGATTGGATAGGGTTAGCATTAAGAGGGTGATCAGAAATTTCACCAATCTGTCCCCCGTGGAGATCGTACCCTTCAAAAGTATAACCAAATAAATCAATATCTTGCTGAAAGTGATCGGCGACTAACTGACGGGTTCGATCGTTATAGTAGTTGCGATAGTCTCGATGTTGAGATTGATTCAGATGGGGCAGACTGACGGCTAGACCTAAACGTTGACAAACCCGCTCAAAATCTTGATTAAGGGTTTCGTAGCGCCCCACGTAATCCACAATTAATTGACCCGATTTATGGGTAATAATATCCGCCTGTAATTTAGTTGCCCCTTTGGGAAAAGGATTTTTGGTGGCAATGACCCATTCTAAATATTCTTCAAATCCTCCGGTCATGGCTTTGACCTGCTCATGGCGAATATGATCCCCTTCTTTGAGAATAAAATGATAGTAAGACACCTGCCAATCCCAAGGATTGCGGACAAAGGCAAACTTATAAAAACGATCGTAAATGTCTGGAGATAATTCCTTTTGAGCATCCCGTGCCTTAGCGTGCCAAAGCATAGATTCCCACATTTCATAGAAGGAGTTTGGGGCTCCATCCACTTCACGGGGTGGGCGGGCAATCTTAAATTTTTCCGGTTCCTGAGCATAGGAATCGAGTGCTTTTTTAACACTAGTACCCGCTGCTTTGGTCACATGAAAAAAAATAAACTGACGATCGTAGGAGATAAGCATAATCCGTTTTTAGGTTGAAATTTAGAGTCAAACTATCAACAGTCGGTTGGATTATGGAGAACAGAACATAACCCAACACAAACTGACTTCACTGTTATTCCACCTCAAAGTATTCAATAATCAGGTTAATGCGATCGGTTTCACCATTATTCACACCCCCATGTAAAGCCTTATTGTTAACTTCATAGGCATAGCCTTCTTCAAAGTGATAACGGCTACGACCCACAATAAATTCCACCTCAGGATTGGTTTGAATAGGAATATGAATTTTGTGGGTGAAATAGGAAGATCCGTAGGGATCGATATGCAAGGAAATTTTGCTGTGGGGCGGTAATTTGGCCAGCATGACGCGGGAGAAATCCCCTTGTTTGTAACCATAAGCCTTCGTGGCCTGATCCATGAGGGGTTGCAGACGATCTTTCCATTCATCCCAAATCGGATAAGCGATCGTTTCCCAGTGTTTGTCATAATCTTTGACAAAGCGGAAAACAATATGCTCCGTTTTGCCCAGTTGTTCAAATTTATTAGGCTTACCCGTGTCTTCCGATTGCCACAAACTTTGGGGCAGGTTCAGAATATCTTCCCGAACACCGGAAATATCCACGGCACCGAGTTCACGAACGGTTTTTGCCTTTTTCGGACTGGCGAGATCGGTTTGATCTTTGGGCATTAAAGTTGCAATCATTTTAGTTCCTCCACAAGAGAACAAATGGGATGGGTAAGGGATAAAACAGGGTTAATTTCGTCCTCTTGTTTGCGCCATTTATCGGGGGACGATGCCGATAAGGTCATGCAGGACGTAGGTAAACCCATTGCCAGCGATCGTTCAATGGTTTCATCGGGCATTAATCCTGCAAACTTGATGATTTGCCGAATGGTGGTTTGAGGGGTATTCACCAAATCGTCATACTCAATAAACTGCCAGTGGTGACGGGGTAAGGCTTGCAAATCTTGTAAAATTGCAGCATTAGCGGCAGTCCATTGATGGGCGACAATTTCAGCAAGGGAACAATGGCTTAACTGTTGCCACTGGGGAATCAGTAAAAAATTCCATTCCTGATAGGGCCAGTGGGGTAAATTTCGGTAGGAAACGAAGCGGCGCAGTCGCCAACCTTCTAGCATACTACTAATATTAGGGGCTGGCTTGCGGTAAAGATAAATAAAATGGGCTTCGGGAAAAACCGCTTTCAAAAAGGGAATTCTCAGGGCATTTTTAGGGGTTTTTTCTAATAACCGAACCAGATTAAGCCGTTGATCCGCTACTAGGTTTAAGTAAAAAGCATGATCATGATT
>DALYGI010000212.1:0-7295 GCA_031971595.1 Prochlorotrichaceae cyanobacterium CTOTU29312 | reverse complement strand
CGAGATCCCCGGTTTCACTGGTCTTCGGTGTTCAATCTTGGCTTTGAATCGAGAAAAAAATGGGAATCTAAAACCACAAAAGCGATCGTCTATCTAGGATCTAAAAAGGCGGACGTTTAGTTATAAACATTCGACCCTATCTCATTCCTCATTCTTTTCTATCTTAAGGAGTTCGGTTTCTCTCTACCTGCAATCGCTCCGCAATCCAGACCTTAATTAAAGACTGACGAGTTACACCCATCAAAGCTGCAAATTCATCAATTCCTTCAACGATCGCTAAGGGAAAATCCACATTAACCCGTTTGGCTTTCAGGTTAGGACGAGTTGCCCGACTCAGATCGAGATGCTCAACAATATCTTCCTCCCCCTCATCAAATTTCAAATCAAAATCATTGGTTTTCATAAAGTAAAATTTCCTTTTTTCGAGAGCGTCGTACAGAAATAATCCAAATCCGCATTTTGCGGTAGGTAGTTATCAAGTATTGAGATTTTTAATTTTTTTGTACCTACCATAGAAAAACCCAAAGGGCCGCGTTCTAAACGATCGTTCTTGCTGTAACTATATAAAAATATAAAGGATGATTTCCAGGTGTTGTTGTGGTCACTTCCCCCCCTTCCCATGGTTTATTAGTCAGTCACGGTAGCCGCGATCCTCGGTATGCTGTGGCCCAGCAGGAACTCTTGGCGGCGGTGCAAGAACTGTTGCCCCAGTCTCAGCTTTTTACCGCAGTCCTAGAACTCAACGATCGTCCCCTCCATGAGCAAATCATCACGATCGTAGAAACCCAGGGCTGCGATCGCCTTACCGTGTTGCCCCTCTTCCTCCAACCGGGAACCCACGTTGTGGGGGATTTACCCCAGGAGTTTGCCCAAGCCCAATCCTATCTCCAGCACCATCCCCACCTGGACTGTCAGTTGCACCCGTTACCCTACCTGGGAGCCCATCCCGCCCTACACACCAGCCTCCAGTCTCTCTGCCCTGCCCCCCACACCTGGATTTTAGCCGCCCACGGCAGCACCCAACCCCAAACCCAAGCCTTTTTTAGCCAACTCCATCACACCCTGGGCACCCAACCCGCCTATTGGCAGCATTCCCCCTCCCCAGACGAAACCGTGGCCGCCCTAGCTGATCAGGGCATCACCCAGATAGGTCTCCTGCCCTACTTCCTCTTTCCGGGCAAAATTACTGACGCAATCTGCCAACAGTTCCAAACCCTCAAAGGCCAGTATAAATACATAGACTTTAGCGATCGTTCCCGGCTCTTGGGGCAACAGCCGGAGGTTATACGCCTTATTGCTCAGATCCTCTGTACAAGTACGGAGGTCTAAGTCGAGCAAGCTTGATAAAATTTAATAGGGTTTTGGGATCCTCCTGGCTGTAGGGTGTAAAATCTGCTCTACAATAGAAAGGATGGGATTAAGAAAACCTTTAATTAATGGCTGTGCCTTGGCGACCCTAAGGTTCAGTGTCTGGGGTTCGGTTGGGTGTATCTGCTGATCGTTTTAGAAACAACACCCCAACATAAAATTGGGAAAAGCTGAGTTTCCTGCGATGTCTGTTCCACAAAACTTAGGTCAATCTTAAGTATCTTAAGGTGGGTTAACGTAGGCTTCCATAAGCTTCTCTACTCTTGTGGTGACGCTTTCTGCCCTTCGGTCTGATGGTATTGATTGACTTGCCTGACTTATTTCTCCTGTGAGTTGAGACAATCTATGGCTAAGGTTTCCCTACCCGACAACGTAAAGCGAGATAGCTTGGAGCTACTCCGCCAATATCAACATACCCCAACGGCCAACTTACGCAATCAGTTAGTCCAGTTAAATTTAGGGTTAGTGCGCCGTGAAGTGCGGAGATGGCTTCAGCAGACCCAAGAAAGCTATGATGACTTAATGCAGGTGGGGAGCATTGGTCTGATCCGCGCAGTGGAGCGGTTTGAAATTAGTAAGGGTCATGCCTTTAGCTCCTTTGCTATTCCCTACATTCGGGGCGAAATTCAACATTACCTCCGCGACAAAAGTACGATCGTGCGGATTCCTCGGCGTTGGATTGCCCTTTGGCAACAAGGCGTAGCCTTAATTCAAGAATGGCAGATCCGGACGGGTACTATGCCTTCCGATGGGGAAATTGCCCAAGCCCTGGGTATTGCGGTGGGGGAATGGCAAGAGGTGAAGTTGGCTTCCCAAAATCGATCGCTGCTGAGTTTAGATGCGCCGGTTTCCCAGCAATCAGACGATGAGCCCACCCTCCTAGGAGACTTACTCCCCGATGCCCACTACCGCAGTTTCCAACTGGTTCAGGAAGATCAGATTCGGCTGCAACAGGCCTTAAACTGCCTAGAGGAAAAAACCCGTCACATCTTAGAATTTGTTTTTTTACATGACCTCACCCAACGGGAAACCGCAGAGCGATTGGGACTGAGTACGGTTACCGTGTCGCGGCGGGTCAAGAAGGGCCTAAAGGCGCTGAAAACCCTGCTCCATAGCGGGCAATAACTGGAATCCTCTGGGGAACTAGCGGGAGTGATCTGGACAAGGTGGGGCAGAAATAGAACGATCGAGCCAGCCAGTGGCTTGGTGTAAATGGGCTAGGGCATCCTGGGGACGATCGTTCAGCAAAAAGACTAGGGCGGCGGCAATTTGTTCTTGAGCCCGTACCCCCCGATTTGCCTTGAGACGATGCCAGTCCCCTTCGGAAATGGATAAGCGTTCGGCCAAAACCTGAGCAAGTTCTAGGGTTGAATAGGCTGCGAGGGCTTGGACTTGGGGGCTGTTAAATCCGTTGGACATCACCATGACTCCATTATCTGGGTTGATCGCTGTGTGAATCTCAATAACTATTGCGTGTATGATCCACCATGGGAATTATAGCGGTGGGTGACATGCAGCAACGAACTAACCTGTGGGGAACACCCCTACAAGAGTACAGTAAGCGTCTTCTGCTTTTGGGGTCTGGGGAACTGGGCAAAGAGGTGGCGATCGAGGCGATGCGTTTAGGCATTGAGGTCATTGCGGTGGATACCTATCCCCATGCCCCCGCCATGCAGGTGGCCCACCGTAGCCATCTGGTGGATATGCTGGATGGGCCAAAGTTGCGCTATATCATTGAAAAAGAACATCCCACTTGGATTGTGCCAGAGATAGAAGCGATCGCCACGGAGATGCTTTTAACCCTAGAGCAGGAAGGCTGGCAAGTGATCCCCACGGCCCGGGCCACCCGGCTGACCATGGATCGGGAAGGGATTCGGCGGTTAGCAGCGGAGGAGTTAGGGCTACGCACTTCTCCCTACTGCTTTGCAGAAACGATCGAGGATTTCCAAGCCGCCATCGAAACGATCGGCCTGCCCTGTGTGGTGAAGCCGACCATGAGTTCTTCGGGGAAAGGGCAAAGTGTGGTGCGTACCCCGGAGGAGGTGCTGCCCGCTTGGCAATACGCCCAACAGGGCGGACGTACCTATACGGGCCGGGTGATTGTGGAAGGCTTTGTACCCTTTGATACGGAAATCACCCTCCTAACCATTCGTTCTGTTTCCGGGACTCATTTCTGTGACCCCATTGGCCATCTCCAGGAACAGGGGGACTACCGGGAATCCTGGCAACCCTGCCCCCTCCATCCCGAAACCCTGGCCCAGTGCCAAACCCTGGCGACAGCAATCACCTCCGCCCTGGGGGGCTTGGGGCTTTTTGGGGTGGAGTTGTTTATTGCGGGGCCCAGCGATCGCCCCCAGACCGTTTACTTCAGCGAAGTTAGCCCCCGGCCCCACGATACGGGCATGGTGACCCTGATTAGCCAAAATATGTCAGAGTTTGAACTTCACGTCCGAGCCATTGCCGGTCTGCCCATCGGTTCCATTCACACCCTTCAGCCTGCGGCCTCGGCGGTCATTTTAGCGACCAGTGTGGGGGTCAATCCGGTTTTTCATGGGATCAGCGAAGCTCTCCAGGTGCCCACCAGTAAGCTGCGCCTCTTTGGGAAACCCGATACCCGCATTAACCGACGTATGGGCATTGCCCTGGCCCTAGGAGACACCCCGACAGAAGCTCGGCTCCGGGCAAAAACCGCCGCTGCCGCCGTTACCGTGTCCTCCACAGCCACGGGTGACCTCTCCAACCGCCTCTAAGGGATCCTATTAACCCCACCGGGAACGTAATCCCAGAGTAATGCCAGAGTAATCCCAGAGTGATCCCCGTGAGATCCATCCCGCAATACTTACAAGAGTCTGTAACTTCGGCAAATTCTCCGAGAGTCACTCTAGAGTGAAAAGGACAAGCTGAATGCTAAGGATCGTGAATTCAATAAATTGGAAAGTTCGGGATTAAACCACAAAGGCACAAAGAACACAAAGGCGTTCCTGCGGGGCTTCTGTGTCTTTGTCGTGAAATTCCAGGTTATAAAGTCCGCATTCCTAAGGAGACTTGGCTTATGGTTTCTACTGTAAATCGTCCCGTTACCCCCACGTCCGATCGTTCTCACGATATTCTTGGCTATCCTCACCGACAACCCCTGGATGCCATTTTCAAACCTAATAATGTGGCGGTCATTGGGGCGACAGAGAAGCATGGGAGTGTGGGACGGACTTTGCTCTGGAACCTGATTAGCACCTCCTTTGGTGGGGCCGTGTTCCCCATTAACCCCAAGCGATCGAGTGTTTTGGGCATTAAGGCCTATCTCAGTATTGCGGATGTACCGGAGCCGGTGGATTTGGCGGTAATTGCAACCCCTGCCCCTACGGTGCCGGGAGTTTTAGAGGAGTGTGTGGCAGCCGGAGTTAAGGGAGCGATCGTCATTTCGGCGGGCTTTAAGGAAATTGGCCCCGTAGGGATTGAGTTGGAGCGCCGGACGCTGGAGGTTGCCCGTCAGGGAAAAATTCGGGTGGTTGGGCCAAACTGTTTGGGGCTAATGAATCCTCAGTATGGCTTAAATGCTACCTTTGCTAGCACCATGGCCATGCCAGGGAATGTGGGCTTTATTAGCCAAAGTGGAGCCCTGTGTACGTCCATTCTAGATTGGAGTTTTCGGGAAAATGTGGGCTTTAGTGCCTTTATTTCCATTGGCTCCATGTTGGATGTGAACTGGGGAGATTTGATCTATTACCTGGGGGATGATCCCCATACCAATAGCATCGTCATCTATATGGAGTCCATTGGCGATGCCCGGCAGTTCCTCTCGGCGGCGCGGGAGGTGGCCCTCAGTAAACCCATTATTGTAATCAAGGCCGGACGCACAGAAGCCGCAGCCCAGGCCGCAGCCTCCCACACCGGCTCCCTCACCGGCAGTGATGGGGTTTTAGATGCAGCCTTCCGGCGGGCAGGAGTCCTGCGGGTCGATACGATCGATGATTTGTTTAACATGGCGGAAATTCTCGCCAAACAACCCCGCCCCAAGGGCCGTCGCCTCACCATTTTGACCAATGCGGGGGGCCCCGGAGTGTTAGCCACAGATACCCTCATTCGAGAGGGGGGGGAACTAGCGCCCCTGTCTCCCGAAACCCATGAGCAACTCAATGCTTGTTTACCCGCAGCCTGGAGTCACCACAACCCCATTGATATTTTGGGAGATGCGGATCCAAAGCGCTATAAAGAGGCCATGTCGATCGTTGCTCAGGATGCCAATAGCGACGGTTTACTGGTGATTTTAACGCCCCAAGCGATGACAGAGCCCATTGAAATTGCCAAGGCCCTGTCCCAGTATGGTCACATTAAGGGCAAGCCCGTGCTGGCCAGTTGGATGGGGGGGCAAACGGTGGCCGCAGGGGAAGTACTGCTGAACCAAGCGGGGATTTATACCTTTCCATTCCCGGACACCGCAGCCCATGTCTTTAATTTAATGTGTCGGTACAGCTACAGCCTCCAGGGGCTCTACGAAACCCCGTCCTTTTTGGAAGAAGAGGCGGTCGATCGGGCGGGGGCTTCCGCCTTACTGGAGCAGGTGCGGCAGTCTGGACGAACCTTGCTCACGGAGTATGAATCGAAGCAACTCCTAGCGGCCTATGGCATTCCGATCGTAGAAACCCAGATTGCGGCCACCGTGGAAGCGGCTCTGGCGGCAGCAGAAGCGATCGGCTATCCGGTAGTTCTAAAGTTGCACTCAGAAACCATCACCCACAAGACCGATGTGGGAGGCGTACAACTCAATTTGCGGAGTGCGGAAGCGGTAGAAGCAGCCTTCCAGCGGATTCAGTCTGGGGTGAGTGCCTCGGACTTTCTGGGGGTCACGGTGCAGCCCATGATCTCGTTAGACGGGTATGAATTAATCCTCGGCAGCACGATCGATCCTCAATTTGGGCCAGTGTTACTCTTTGGCTGTGGGGGGCAGTTAGTGGAAGTGTTCAAAGATAGTGCCTTAGCCCTACCGCCTTTGAATACCACCCTAGCCCGCAGAGCGATCGAGCAAACGAAGATCTACACAGCCCTTCAGGGGGTACGGGGGCGGGCTCCGGTGGATCTGGCGGCATTAGAGGAACTTTTAGTTCGCTTCAGTCAACTGGTGGTGGAGCAACCCTGGATTAAGGAGTTGGATATTAACCCCCTCTTAGCCAAACCCGGCGATCAACCCCATAACCTGGTGGCGTTGGATGCGCGGGTGGTGCTGCATCCCCTAGAAATGTCCGCAGAGGACTTACCCAGTCCGGCCATTCGTCCCTATCCCAACCAGTACGTGAGCGAGTGGAACTTCAAGGAGCAACTGCCCGTAACCCTGCGCCCCATTCGTCCCGATGATGAGCCCCTAGTGGTCAAATTCCACGAAGGACTCTCGGAGGAGAGTGTCTATATGCGCTATGCCCACCTGATGAAGCTCAGTTACCGCACCAGCCACGATCGTCTCAGCCGTATTTGTTTTACGGACTACGATCAGCAGATGGTACTAGTCGCGGAATATCTGAACCCAGACACCGGAGAGCATAAGATTCTGGGCATTGGCCGGTTAACAAAACTGCACGGTACAGAGGAAGCAGAGTTTGCGGTTTTAATCCAAGACGAATATCAACGGGGAGGATTAGGCACCCAAATTGTGCAAAAACTGGTTCACATTGCCCGCCAGGAGGGAGTAGCTCTGATCTTTGCTGAAATTCTGCGGGAAAATTCCGCCATGCAGCGTATCTGCGATCGGTTAGGGTTCAAGCTCACCCCCGGCATTGAACAGGAAATGTTGCGGGCAGAACTGGCGCTGATATAAGTGCTGGTGCTAATTGGTACTGGTGCGAATAGAGGTGGATTGCGCCCAGATCTCCGGTTTTTCCAGGGTAAGTAGGCCAGGCTAAATAAGGGGATCTATCAATGACGGCAGAATAGGGCTT
>DALYGI010000211.1:0-7301 GCA_031971595.1 Prochlorotrichaceae cyanobacterium CTOTU29312 | reverse complement strand
ATTCCCTATTCCCCATTCCCTATTCCCCATTCCCTATTCCCCATTCCCCATTCCCCATTCCCTATTCCCCATTCCCTATTCCCCATTCCCTATTCCCTATTCCCTATTCCCTATTCCCTATTCCCCATTCCCTATTCCCTATTCCCCATTCCCCATTCCCCATTCCCCATTCCCTATTTCCTATTTCCTATTTCCTATTTCCTATTTCCCATTCCCTATTCCCCATTCCCTATTCCCCATTCCCTATTCCCTAAAAAAAATGCGTATTTTAATGATTTCCACAACCTTTCCCTACCCACCCACCCTAGGGGGAACGGAGGTTCGTACCTATAATTTATTGCTGTACCTTAAACGCCAAGGTCATCAAGTTGACCTAGTGACCCAATGGGAAGGACTCCAGAAATCCCTCGATGCCATCCCCGATCGTGACCTCGATCGCTACCTTGAATCTCAGATGGAATCCCTCGATAATTCACCTACAAACCTGTCGGAAACCCTACCCCCAGAGCGACTGCTGGCAGATATAACCGCCCTCAAAGCCGTGACCGATGAATTGGCTATTTTCCCCCTCCCCCCTAGCCCTCCCGATCGTTCTGGACTGAGATCTAAACTAGACAAAGGCCTGCGTTTTATGCAGTCCTTTATCCGTCAGATTCCCCCCTACATTAGTCAACGGCATTTCCCCGCCATGCAAACCTGGATTAACGATCGGGTTCGGGCTGGAAAATATGATGCTATTACCTGTGAACATAGTCTCAATACCATGTATATTCAGCCGGATTTCTTCCGGTATGCCCGCATTGTGGTTAATGTCCATAGTTCCATGTATGGGGCCATGTTGGATGCCCTAGACTCTGGTGCTAGCCCAAATCCAAAGCGCGATCAATTTTATTTATCGATCGTTTATCGCTACGAGAAGAAATATTGTAATCAGCCCTATCATCTCGTTGTAACAACCCCTGAAGATCGGGATTTATTGCGTCAATTTAATCCGAATGCAGCCCTCACGATCGTCACCAATGGGGTAGATTTAGATCTCTTTCCCGATCGTCCTCAAGATCCGGGCGGACAGCGCTTAATTTTTGTCGGGGCCATGGATGTTACCCACAACATTGATGCCGCTTGCTTCTTTGCCCAAGATGTCTTTCCCCGCATTTTAGAGCGCTATCCCCAAGCTGAGTTTTATATTGTGGGTGGTAAACCCAGCCCGGAAGTCCAAGCCCTCAACGATCGGCCTGGGGTGATTGTAACTGGCCGTGTGCCTTCCATGGTGGACTATCTCCATGATTCCACCCTTTGTGTGGTTCCCCTACGCACGGGGTATGGTATTAAAAATAAAACCCTAGAAGCCATGGCCGCCGGAGTGCCCGTAGTGGGAAGCGATCGGGGGTTGGAAGGGTTAAGTATTGAATCCCTAGCCGGATCGGAACCTAGGGCGTTAAGAGCCAACCGGATCGACGAATATGTTGAGGCTATTTCCACCTTATTTGAAGATCCCCAACTGCGATCGACCCTTTCCCGATCGGCCCGGGCCTATGTGGAACGGGAGTTTACCTGGGAACAGGCGGGGGTTGGTTACGAGCAAGTCTTAAAGGGCTAAAAAAGGTAACGATTCAATTCAACTTCCACTGAGGGAACAAATCAATGCAAGACTTTCAAGATGCGTTTATTTCCTACGGACGGGCAGATAGCAAAACCTTTGCGGCAAAGCTCAACAAACGACTGGTGGATCTTGGCTTTATCGTGTGGTTTGACTTTGAGGATATTCCGTTAGGGGTAGATTACCAAAAACAGATTGATGATGGCATTGAAAAAGCGGATAATTTCTTATTTTTAATTGCACCCCATTCCGTAAATTCTCCCTATTGTGGTTTAGAAGTGGAATTAGCCCTCAAGCGCAATAAACGTATCTTCTGCCCAGCAAGACTTGCTAGCCAATCAGCAACTAAAAGCCTTAAGAAATGCCTTAACCGCTAGTCAAGCGCTCCGCAGTAACTTCCGTAGAAACAGTGCGGAATGGCAAGATTTACAACCCCAGGTCAGTGCTATTTTACAGGCTACAACGGATGGAATTCGTGAACAGAATATTCTTGAAGCTCATACTGATAGTGTCAACACGATTCAATTTAGCCCTGATGGCATAACGATTGCCTCTGGAAGTGATGATAATACCCTGAGATTGTGGAATGCGAAATCTGGAGAAGTCAGGCATTCTCTAGTGGGACACACAGATTGGGTCACTGATATTAGTTTTAGTCCCGATGGTAAAATTATAGCCTCTGGGAGTGCGGATGGTACCCTCAAGATATGGGATGTGGAAACAGGTAATCTCCTGCATACTCTGAAAGGTCATCAAGCCCAAGTTAGTCAGATTAGTTTTCATCCTGATGGTACAACGATCGCATCCGGCAGCGTAGATAGTACCGTAAAAATCTGGAATGTAGACACCGGAGAGTTAATTCATGATCTTTCTGGGCATCAAGGTTTAGTTGCGGAGGTTAGCTTTAGTCCGAATGGTAAAATGATTGCTTCTGGGGGGGTAGATAATACGGTTAGGATTTGGGATGGAGATAATGGGAGCCTTATATACACCCTTTCCGGGTCTAAGTCCAAAGTTAATCGAGTTCATTTTAGCCCAGATTCTACACTCTTAGCTTCAGGGAATGGAGATGGTACTATTATGGTGTGGAATATGCAAAAAGGCACTCTCTTTCATACCTTGAATAATCACCAAGATGAAATTGTTGATCTTAGTTTTAGTCCTGATGGTAAAACTATGGCATCTGCCAGTGAAGATGGAACTATAAAAGTCACAAATGTGCAGGGAAAAACCGTGCTGAATACGTTGAAAGCCGATGAGAACCAGTTCACAGATATTCAATTTAGTCCAGATGGCAAAAGTCTTGCTTCTGCTAGCTTAAATCAGGTAATTACGTTATGGAATGTGGAAACGGGAGCCATTCTTTATAATCTGAGGGGGCACCAAGATGGAGTCCTTCAAGTTAGTTTCAGCCCAGATGGAGCCACCCTTGCCTCTGCTAGCAAAGATCGAACCATAAGGCTTTGGGATGTAAAGAATGGAACCAATAATCATATTACTCTGGGGAAGCATGATAATAATGTTATTGACATTAGGCATAGTCCCAATGGACAAACGATCGCTTCTGGTAGCGGCGATCGTACTATTAAGTTATGGGATGCGGAGACAGGGGCTATGCTTCGTACCCTAACCGGACACAAAGAGGCAGTTATTGACCTTAATTTTAGTCCAGATGGCAAAACGATCGCATCCAGTAGTGCCGATAAAACCATTAAATTTTGGGATCCTGAGACAGGGGCTGAGCTTCGTACCTTATCCTTGACGGGTGGTGCAATTAGCTTTGCCTTTAGTCCCGATGGTAAGACGATCGCTTCAGCCAACTGGGACAACAATATTCAGGTGTGGATGGTAGAAACAGGAGCAGTGCTTCGCACCCTCAAAGGACATCAAAACTTTATTTCGGATCTTCGCTTTAGCCCCGATGGGAACATAATTGCTTCTAGTAGTTTAGACAATACGATTAAGCTATGGGATCGGGAAAGCGGTACTCTTCTTCACACTCTGGAAGAGCCTGAAGGTGGTGTAAATGGTATCAGCTTCAGTCCCGATGGTAAGGTGATAGCAGCCAGTAGTGATGACTACATGGTTCGGATCTGGGATGTACAAAGTGGCACCCTCATCCATAACCTTCAGGGTCATGTTGATCGAGTCAATAAAATTGGCTTTAGTCCCGACGGGACAACCCTTGCTTCTGGAAGTTGGGATAATACGATTAAATTCTGGGATGCCGAAACAGGTGAACTGTTTCACTCCATTTCTGTCTACCCAGACATTGTTATAGACCTCAGTTTTGATCCAGAGGGCAGAGCGATCGTTTCCGGCAGTTGGAGAGGCACGGTGATGTCTTGGACTTGGAATCTCGATCGCCTGACTGAAACAGGTTGCGCTTGGATTCAACCCTACTTAATATCCCGCCCAGAGCAACAGAGCATCTGTGATCTTTCAGGCTCCTGAGGGTAGATTATCCTCCAGTTACTAACCCTTTCATCCAGTTTGCATCTGCTTTCTGAATGTTACCAGGAATATCCTTCTCCCATGTGATTTGTCGTTCTCGGCTATAGTTGAGATACAGCTTACCATCGACAATTCTCCAAGCATCAGGATCTGTGGTTGCAGTTTTGCCCTGACTCACTGCGAGCGCACAAAATCCACCATATTGGGGGGCATATTGTTCAGGATTTTCGGCAAATTGATCCCGATGTTCTGCACTGGCAAATAACCAGGTTGCATCATTCCAGGTATAGGAAAATTCTGACTGGCCTGCCACAGGACGACCTGCTGTAAAATACGCCACGGGATCCGTGCCTCGAATGGCTAACCCCTGTTCATCAACAAAAATACGAACGCCTTGCCTATCTGCTACATTTTTATTTTCTGTAACCGTAGCTGCATCGGATGAACTGGTGGGACTATTAGAAACCTCAGGGGCATTTTCTAAACTATTAGGAGTACTAATCACGCTTTCAGAACCCTCAGAAATGCTTGTGGAACTGTTCTGACTAGAGGTATTGCAAGCGATCATAAGCAAACCCGTCAAGCTAATCATTGCTAGTTGACACCCTTTAGACTGACCCATAAGTGACTCGGTTAGTATATTAAATTGCTGACCACACTATAAAGATTCAAAGCAGTACTGTCACCTAGGTAGCGCTGGAAATTTTATACAGAACAGGTTACATCCATTCAATCTAGCCCAGATGGCAAGACGATCGCTTCTGGCAGTTGGGACAGCAGCATCAAACTGTGGGTATGGGATTACGAGCAATTAATGCAAATGGGTTGTGACTGGATCCGCCAGTATTTAATCACCCATCCTGATCAGCAGGATCATTGTTCCGCTGTCAAGCTCTAAGCTGAACCCCCAACCCCCAGCCCATGGGCAGTTTCAAGGTTCCTGCTTCAGGAATTGCGCCCATAAAGGGATCATTGCTCAGGTTCAGATGACTATCTAAATCCAGGTAATCCACCAGACTGGACAACTGGGCGGCGGCGGTGTTAGCCAAACTGCTTTCGGAGTAGCACCCCAGCATCACCTGTAACCCTAGGGCGCGGGCCGTGGCAATCATGGCCAGGGCTTCCGTTAAACCGCCACACTTCATGAGTTTGATGTTAATCCCGTCAATACTTTCTCCTAACCGAACCATATCCGATCGCTTCCAACAACTTTCATCCACAAACAGGGGCAAAGGGCTCCACTTTTTCAGGATTTTTAAGTCCGCTTCCTGACCCACCGCCAGGGGTTGCTCGAGGTAAACCACCTGACGCGCCCCTAACCATTCCGACATTTCCAAGGCATCCGCCAAAGACCAGCCCCCATTGGCATCCACTAAAAAGCGCAAATGAGGGGGAGAATGATCCTGCAACGTTCTAAACAACACCTGATCCGCCCGAATCCCCGCAGGACTGCCCAGTTTCACCTTAATCCACTGGGTGGGCACCTGGTTAAGCCAAGCCTCTAGGCGTTGCTGTGCCCGTTCCGGGGTATTGAGCCCCACCGTCACGGAGAGGGGGGTTTGGGGATGGGGCTTCAGTCCCCACAGTTGCCACAGGGGCACCCCTAACTTTTTGCCCCGCCAATCGTACAGCGCCATATCGATCGCGGCTCGGAGGGCCGAGGGGGTTCCCTGCTGGGTTAAAACCTCATGAATCTGTTGATGATCCCAGGGACTGAGGGGGGCCAGAGCCGGGGTTAACCCTTGGAGATGGGCTTGATATTGCGGGGTGGTTTGCACCGTCTGCCCCGTAGAAAACTCCGCCGCCTCGCCCCAGCCTTCAATGCCTTCAGCCCCTACCCGCAGCCACAGATTTTCATTGCGGCTCTGGGTTCCCCGGCTAATGGTCAAGGCAAATTGTTTGGTCAGATGATAAGACGTGGCGGTAATACGCACCGAAATTCCCCACAACAATAACGATCGTTTTCAGATTTAAATCTCAATTTCAACCGTTTCAACCCGTGACACTTAAGTATTAAGTGAGTATTAAGGACGGATCCGAATCTCCACATCCGTTTCCACGGGTTGCTGAAGATCTAAATCTAACCGAGACAGTTGATCCCGCAGTAAGGTCTCCTCCTGTTCTTCCCCTAAGAGAACTGCCAACTCGATGGCCCGTTGGTAGAACCGCACTGCCGCTTCTCGATTCCGCTGAACTTTATAAAACTGCGCCAAGGCCCGCACCGATCGAAACTGTTGATAGCTATCGGACTCCTGCTGCGCCAAGGTAAGACGATCGGTTAACAAATCCAATGCCCGTTGAGGATTGCCCGTCACCTGATGCACCGCCACCAATCCATCAATGGCCCGATACTCCGTAGGCCGATCGTCCAGTCGTCGCGCCAATCCCAGAGCTTCCCCATAGGCCGCCACCGCATCACGCCCCAGTCCCATGGCCCGGTAGGCATCCCCCAAATTATTAAAAGTATTCGCTTCGCCGTAGGGATTATCCCCTCGACCCCGCAGCAACAGGGCCTGTTCATAGAGCTTCGCCGCCTCCGCATAGTCCCCTCGGCCCGCCGCAATCAGCCCCAAATTACTTAACGAAAGCCCTTCCCCTTCTAAATGATCAACACTTCGAGCAATCCGCAGCGCCTCACTAAAACTGGACTCCGCCGCTGGTAAATAGCCACTTTGGAGCAAAATTGTGCCCAAATTATTCAACCCGTAGACCTGTCCCAGAAAATCTCGCTGACTTTGGACCACCCCCAACCGCCGCCGCAGGGCGTGTTCCGCCTCATAAAAATCCCCCAGGTTGCCATAGGCCAGCCCAATAAAATCCAGCGCCAACCCCACCCCATCATTATCCCCGATACTTTCATACAACGACAGCGCATTACGCCAGCTACTAATGGCCTTACCATAGGCCCCTTCCCGTTGTTGAAGACTCCCCACCCGCAACCACTGATCCGCCTCCGCCCGATCGGGGGTACGAGTTCCATTATTAATTCGCACTTGCAGTTGTTCATTCAAGGAAGACTGGGCGCTCCGTTGCACACCAATGGGAGCCGTTTGAGCCTGGGCACTGGCAGCCAGTACGGTGAGGCAAAGGCTGAGGGTACTGAGGGGATAGAGGAGGAAACGGCAGTTCATAGAGTTGGGAGTTGGGAGTTGGGAGTTGGGAGTTGGGAATTGGGAATTGGGAGTTGGGGAGTTGGGAATTGGGAGTTGGGAGTTGGGAGTTGGGGAGTTGGGAGTTGGGGAGTTGG
>DALYGI010000210.1:0-7315 GCA_031971595.1 Prochlorotrichaceae cyanobacterium CTOTU29312 | reverse complement strand
GAGATTACTTCTTAAATTCACTCTTTTTCTGTCTTGACATTGGGGAGTACCATAGCTACCTTGGCTTGTGCATCGCAATTGCAATGCTCGCAGCCACATGGAGAGACTCAGCTATTTTGTAAATAACCATCGCATCACTGCTACGACCTTCTATGAGCCCCTGCTAAAACACTTTTTAGCAAGCTTTTGGGGGGCACCTGTGGAATTAACTCTAGACACCAGTGTTTTGTGGGATCAATTTTGTTTAATTGAAGTCTGCCTGGTGTGGGGAGGGCGCTCCCTTACTCTGTCTCAGGTGGTTATTGAACACGGAAGTGCCACGGTCAGCTTTGAGCAATATCGTCCTGTTTTAGAGCGGGCAGCAGCACTGATTCCCTCTGGTTGTCCCGTGAGCATTCTAGCAGATCGAGGTTTTTTACATGGGGATTTTATTCGTTGGGCTCAACAAAAGGGTTGGGGTTGGAGTGTGCGGGGTAAAATAGATACCTTAGTGCGGTTAGGCTCCGGAAGAACCAAAGCGGCTCAAACCCTTATTCCCGCAAGCGGTGAGGCTATTATTGTCCCCAATGTCACAATTCTTGAAAATGTTCCAGCCCATCTGTGCATTGCCAATCTGCCCCAAGCAGATGAAGCTTGGATTGTGTTCTCTGACCCAATCCATACTCCATCCCTACAAATATTTGCCCGCTATGGAAGGCGCTTTGGGGGTATTGAACCTCACTTCAAAGATTATAAGTCTGCTGCTTTTCAGATTTTAGACTCAAAGCTGCGAAATGCTGAAGCGTTAACCTGTCTGGTTATGCTCCTCGATTGTGCCACTCTGCTGGCCGTGGTTTTGGGGATTATTGCCACTCATCAGAGGTTGCAAGTTCAATTAGATGGTCACTCACACAGGGGCTTAAGTTTTCTGCAATTAGGTCTGCGGACTATCAAGATGTGGCTTTATTTGGGAAAGGTGCTCCTTACCTTGACTCCACTTCCCGCCAAGAGCCCACCTACAGCTTATGCATCAAAACGAAAACGACAGGAGTTGGCTGAACGTATCGAGTTTTCCAGGGTTACGAGCTTAGTTTATTAAGGCTTTATCAAGGGTGCAAATGTACTTCTGTCTTATTGTGAGACTTGTTGAGACACCAAAAAGTTTTCTGCATCAATAAGCTTCAAAATTCAAGATCACCAGGAATAGGGCAAGCCTCTTGGAGGTTCAAGTTTTAACCTTAGAGGTTCAACTCAGGAAACCTGGCCCTCGTTTTTGAATTTAGAATTGCTAGTCCACGTTCACTGGACTTGCGATATTAGCCCGCAGTTTACTTGCGGGCGGATGTGCGGTTCAAGCAGGATAGGCGTTCTAGGACACCCCTACAAGATTAGATCCCAGAAAGGGCGAGGGGGAGCCACGGTATTATGGGGGCTTTAGCCCCTCTCCGAAGTCTCCCAAGTAGGGCGAGGGGTTGGAGTGAGGGGCTAGGGCTGATGGGAAAGCTCATCTAACTCCTGATCCAGAATTACGTCAATGGGGGGGGAATTGAGGTGTCCTTTGCCCACATATTTTTCCACCAGCATTAAGAGTTCTTGATCGCTAAAGGGTTTGGTTAAATAATCCGTGGCCCCCACCATTCTGGCCCGAACCCGATCGATAAACCCCTCCTTACCCGTCAACATCACAATGGGAATTTGGCGAAACAGCGTGGAATGGCGCAACATGGAGCAAATTTCATAGCCATCAATTTCCGGCATGGCAATATCGCAAAGGATTAAATTCGGTTTCAGTTGGAAAACTAACCCCACCGCTTTTAAGGGATTCCCTAACCCCGTCACCTCGTAGCCCTGTTCCGATAAATAAGCCTCTACGGATTGCCGCAGGGTTAAACTATCATCAATACAGACAATGCGAGGCGGGCGCTTGGGCAACTCTGTCCCTAGGGCAAAGAGCGGACTGGACGGCTGCGGATCCGTTTCCAGGGGTAAAACCTGAATCATTCCCTTTTGGATATAGGGATAAATGGACTGGGTGACCGAAACAATATCCCGGTGTAAATAGCGGGCAATCCGTCGGAGGGAGTGTTGACCATCCAACCACTGAATCAATACCTGCAAGAGGTCATCGCTGTAATAAGGCTTCGACTGTAAATCCACATCTCCCTGTACTAAACACTGCTCTGGGGAGAAGACGAGGGGATGAAACTGCTTCCACTCCTGTACCTGCTTCGCTACCTTGAGGATCATCGGGCTAATTTCCAGGGGCATCAATTGGGGAGACAGGGGGGAACCCATTTCAAAAATAAAAGCACCCTGATGGAGCCCTAGCAGATCAAACAAGGTTTCATAGATTAAATTACGAATAATACTGCGGCCCTGGGCGGGGGTAATGAGATGGCGCTCTAGCAAAGCCCACAAACAGCCATATTCAGGCACATGAACCTTATTTCCCCCCGGCGGCAGCAGATCTTCCGGTTGCAGGTGTAGGTGATAGCGATGTAAATGATCTAAGAGGCGCTCCGTCTGAATATCCGAACGGGTCGCATAAATGATTTGTCCATTGAGGAAGAACACAAACCACGAAATCTCCGCCGATCGAGAGGAATCTACCTGGCCAGAAGGGGAACCGTAGGGCTCTACACAAAGCTGGCCCGTGCGCTGACCCACCTCTACGAGTTGAAGGATGCTGCGAATGTCAATTTCGTGAAGGTGTCCTTGCATAGAAGCATTTTACTGAAGGAGAATTTCATTGCATAATAGCAGGGGGTCTTCCCTTTAAACAGGATCATTTTCTGAAGGGTGAACTTTCATTCTCAGAATCCCCTTATATTTTCTGTAATTTTCAGACTGAGGTCTGTTAAAGTCTGAGAGCGTTCCGGGACAATCTTGGGCGTAAAGAGGCATAAGAACTATTCCTTGAGATTTAGAGAGGGTAACGAGCGTGCTGTACCTTGCAGAAGTACAAAAGAAAGCGGGTGTATTTGGTGCCGGAGCAAAGGTGGAGTTAAAGCTCTGGGCTCAGCAGCGATCGGAAGACCGTTGGCAGGGGTTAAATGGCTCCGAAGTTCTGGGCCCTGAAAAAGGCTCGGACAAGGCAGCGGAGTGCAAGGACGGGGCCCTCGTATTGGTGGATGTGAACGATCGTAATGGCCAAATTCAGCGGATTCAGGATGCCACCAAAACGATCGTTAGCAATTTTCAAAACTCTTCTCGGCTCAAGGATAAGCTCAAGGATCAGGAAGATGAAATTGAGCAATGGAAGCAATCCCTGACCTACCAAAGCCAGGAACTGAACCGTCGGGAAATGGAGATGGAATCCCGGCGGGATCAAATGAGCCAGTTAGAAGACGAACTCCGCCACATGGAGGAGCAAAAGCACGAATTTTTAAAAATTCAAGAGGAAGCGGAGCGTTTACGATCGGAATTAAATCGGCGGGATGAGGAACTCAAGCAATCTTGGGAAAGCCTGCGCCAAGAAATGGAAACCCTGGAAGCCCGGAAGCGGGAAGGCAAGGGTAGGGGCTCCGTTGACCCCCAAAAGTTGGTTCAAGTGAGGGAGATCCTAACTCAGTTGACCAATGCGCCCCTAGAGACGGGGGGAATGCAGGAGCAGGTGACCTATGCCCTAGAATACCTCAACTACCAAAAGGCGATCGTGTCCCAGCATCTTCAGCAGTTTGATTTGTACCAAAACCAAGCCCAACAACTTCAGGAGGGGCTCAATCATTTAGTCAATTCCCTAGACGATCGCTGGCAGCAATATCTCCAAGTCCAGGGCAGCTTTAATGAAGCCCATATTCATGCCCAGAGCCGTCAACAGGTGATTACTGCCTATCAGGAACAACTCCATCTGTTGCAGAGCCAAATTGACGTACAAAGCGTTTTACAACAGCAAATTAACCTGGTGATTGGGGGATTAGATCCAGAGGCGGCCAATCAAATTGACTTTGGATCCCTAGAGGAAATGCCCTTGGCGGATCTGGAAAAACGGGTTCAAGATCTGCAAAAAACCTACGATCGGGATCGGACTTTTGTCGGCGATCAAGATGAAGAATTAGCCCTGATTTCTCAGGATATTGAAGAAAAGCGCCAACAGATGGCCAGCGCTAGCGAATTCGATCGCCTCAATATTGAAAATGAGATTAGCGATCTTCAGTCTCAATATAATTTAATTGATGAATCCGTAAGCCCCCAGCGGACTCGGCTACGGCAGGATAATTCGATCTTAAAAGCCCATCAGTCCATTCTCAAGCGCCGCAAAGGGGAGCCCGCTGGCCAACAGGATGTGGATATTGACGTGGCCCCGCTCCTTCAGCAAATTGACCAGCAAAAGCTGCAACTCACGGAATCCTTACTGCGCTTAGAAGTATCGATCGGGGAAGAGCAGGCGGCCCTCGCTCAAATTCAAGAGAACCTGGCGGAGCAGGAGCAACAGTTACAGCAGGAACACCAGGAGCTAAGGCAGTTAGAAGTGGAAGTGCGAAATCAGGCGGCGGCGGTGGCAGAGCGTTGGAGCCAGGTACGAACCTACCAAGAACTTTTGCAGCCCACCCAGGAAACCCTGCATAATTTAGAGGAGCGCCTCCAAGCAGTTACCCAGTACATGAACCACCTCCAGGGACTCGCTCAACATCAATCTCAACAGGTTCTGGAGTTACAGAATGCGGTGTCGGCATTGGAGTAGGTTCTGTGGAGCGGGGCATTGAATCTAGCCTTAGTCTGGAAATCTGGAGTCAAGGGTCAATCCGTCTTGAATCCAATTCAGCGGTGATGGCAGCAAATTCATGATTGAAGCCCAAGTTCATGCTCAACTCCGGGCTTATCTCCGATCGAAGGGACTCAGTACCCAACCGGGGGAATGCTGGCCCCATCATCTGACCTTGGCAAGATTAGTGGCAAGGGCCTTGCGCCTGGGGCGTAGTGCGCTTATCCAGGTGGGCACGTCTGGCTATGCCCCGGATCTGGATGTGCAGGGCTATCGCCTAAGTTATTTAATGGCCGTGTTGCTCTGGCCCGGCTCGGCGGTGGTGGTGGCCCAGGAGCAAACCTTAGATCAACTCTGCTATCAAGTCATTCCAGACCTGCAACAGTGGTTACAAACCCATAAATCCGTTTGTCGTGAAGTGGATTTGGGGGTAGCGGCCCAAGACTTTCAGGGAATTTTACTGATTACCCCCGATCGCTGGTTACAGTCCAGGCTGGGGGCTGTGGCCCAGGAATGGGCGGCCCTAACGGACTCCGTACCCACCCTGATTGAGGCGGTGGATGATCTGGAGGATTGGCTTGTGTCCCAGCAAACCCTGACGGTATTACCCAGTCATTGGGCGCAGTTAAAACTCTACTATCCCCAACAGTCCCCCGCCATTCAAGAAACCCAGATTTACCTCACCCATTGTTTTTTTCAGCATCCCCCCAACCCTTACAATGCCTATCTGCTCTCAGGGGCGGAGTTAGAGGGGCTTAAAACCCTCCTGCAAGAATTGGAGTACCAGGGCTGGCAGACCCCTTTACCCCATCCTTGGCAGACCTTTCTGGCTACGGCGGAGCAAGAGCCGGTGAACCTGGCCTATTGGACTCATCTCGATCGTCAGTCGGGAACCTTTACCCTACACCGGACGGATTTACATTGGGCTCCCCTCTTACAACGGCTGTGGCACGCTCCCCCGGTCATCCTCCTGCGGGAAACGATCGATGCCAAACTACCGGCGGACACGGGCACACCCCTAGGATTTAGCGATCGTTTAGGCTTATCTGCCATGACCCAGGTACAATTTTCCCCCCATCCCCCTGGAGAGTGTGTACACCTCTATTTGCCAGAGCGCTTGCCCTTGCCCAATACCCCCCACTACCAAGACGCAGCCCTGATGGAGATTCGTAGGGTTCTAGTTTTTGGGGCTTCTCGGCCAGGCTTAACGGTGATTTTGATTCAGGACACCCCCCTCAAACATCAGGTCAGTAGTGCCCTAGTCAATGAATTTGGCTCACGGGTTCAGGTCGATCGTCTCCCCCCCTGGGCCAGACCCAGCACCGAAAGCGATCGTTTTCAGGGAATTTTAGTCACCACTTGGAGTTTCTGGCTCAGCCATCGCCATCAGGTCATCCCTCCCGCCTTAATGATTATGACCACCCTCCCCTTCCCCTCCGTGGAGCATCCCCTAGTCGCGGCCCGGGTCAACTACTATAAACACCATCGCCAAGACTGGTTTCAGAACTTTCTCTTACCCCAAGCCCTCCGGGACTTCCAACGATCGATCGCCCCCGTGAGAGCCTATCCCCAGCAGGGCATTTTGACCATTTTAGATACCCGCTTGATCTATCGCAGTTATGGTCAACAGTTTTTCGGAGTTCTGAACCCCTTCACCCGTCTGAGTAATTTGGATCCCTTAGCTGTTTAGGAGGAGGGGGTAATCTAGCCAAAAATGCGTACAAACCTTGACGCTCAGAAATTAGAACGCCTGATGCAAAGGCTAGGTCAAGTCGAAAACTTTATCCAATATTTGCAAACTGAACAGGAGGAGAAGCGATCGTGAACCTTCCTGAGAATCTCCAGGATTTGCCAGGAGCCGAGATCGTTTTGCCTAGACTGAGGGATCTCCATAGGAGTGAGTGAGTCCCATACCATTGGGGCGTTGGTAGTGGCGATCGGCGGAAATTCTGCAAACCCTAGGGGACTTACGATCGGTGCAGTGCGATCGGGTTACAATAGGTCAATATTTCCGTCCCTAGACCATCTGCCTGTGCAGCGGTACTGGACTCCCGCAGAATTTGAACACCTAGGGGAAATCGCTCGATCGATGGGATTCTCCCAGGTACGATTGGGACTCCTCGTGCGAAGTTCTTACCATGCAGGAGAGTAAGGTTATTGAACAGTTCAAAATTAAAAGTTAACAGTCCTATCGACTCTGCATAGCGGCAGCACCAATCCATGAATTTCTCCGTCCTTATCCCCTGTTACAATGCCGAACGCTGGCTTGAACAGACCTTAACCAGTGTTCTAGCCCAGACCGTGCCTCCCCTAGAAGTTGTTATTGTGAACGATGGGAGTACGGATCGATCGCTGACAATCATTGAGAACATAAGACAACTAACGTCCATTCCTTTTGTGTTGGTTAATACCAATCGCCTAGGAGAAGGGAGGGTGCGCTATGCAGGGATTGACGTGACCCAGGGAGATTGGGTTGCTTTTTTGGATGCGGATGACTGGTGGGAACCGAATCATTTAGCACGGATCCAAGCCGCGATGGAAGGTTCAACGGATGTGATGTATTTAGCGGCGGCGAAACACTTTTCTATTAACGTGAATCGTGTCGTTTCTCTCTCAGATTCACCGTTTCAA
>DALYGI010000209.1:0-7327 GCA_031971595.1 Prochlorotrichaceae cyanobacterium CTOTU29312 | reverse complement strand
AAAGGAGTGGCCAGTTACTACACGATCGTGGTGGATGGTCAAACCAATGCCAATGCGGCTTGGTACTACGCGGATCCTAAGCCCGCTGCCGCAAACATTAAGGGCCGCGTTGCATTCTGGAAAGGGGTGCAGGTGAAATCTTAGGGCTGACGGATTTAGCGCTTCGATCGGGTTTGCTTCGATCGGCTTGACTGAGGGCGAGTTCGGCCAGAACGGCGGCGCGATCGTTTCCAGGCGGAGATAATTCCATCGGAACAGCTATGGCTCATCGCTCCAATCTCTAGACCCAGAAAGAGGAGTAAACTTTCCTCCCGGTAGCGCTGCAAAAAGAGAACACAGCCCTGGATCAGGGTTTGGAGGTTCGCTTGGAACAGGGGCCACCATTGCGCCCCAGCGATCGTTGCTGCCCAAAGGATCAGCCCTAAACCACTGATGCCCAAGAGCCACAGCCCCAGGTAGAGAACCCGCAGACTGGTACCCACCAGAAAACCGTGAGACCAAAACGATCGATGGCGTACACTTTTTTGGTAGGGGAGCCAAATCCATCGGAACCATCCCCAGCGCTTGTAGGGTCGGGAATAAATATCTAGATCCGGCCCCAGGAGTAAACCGCCCACCAAATAGCCGCTACAGACCATCAAAGTAGCAGCAGCACTCTGGCCACTGACCACAAACGTCACCCCCCCACAGAGGGGCAGTCCCCAAAGGGTAATCCGATCGTGAACCCGACCCGCAGGCATAACCCCTTCCTTTTTTCCTAAACCTACGGTTACTCATCCCTCCCTTACGCCTCTCCGCTTTAATGACTGAGAATTACCTCAAAGAAAGGGCTAAAAGAGTTTTGAGAATTGCCAACCCCCAATTCTTAATTCTCAATTCTTAATTCTCAATTATCAATTATCAATTATCAATTCTTAATTCTCAACTCCCCCTTCTCCCAATCCAACCACACCTGATCCCCAGGAGCGATCGTTCCGGCGAGGAGGGCTTCCGCTAGGGGATCTTCCAATAACCGGGTGAGGGCTCGGCGCAGGGGTCGGGCTCCGTAGGTGGGGTTAAAGCCTTCTTGGATTAGGTATTCCTGGAACCGATCGCTGAGGCTAAAGGTGATTTGATGGCTGGTTTGCAGTTGTTGACGGATCTGCTCGATCAGTAAAGTGGCGATCGTTTCTACTTCGAGCCGAGTGAGGGGCCGGAAAACGATCGTTTCATCGATGCGGTTGAGAAATTCGGGACGGAAAAAGGTTTTGAATTCCTCCATAATCCGCTGTTCTAATCGTTGCTGATGACGATCGGGATCGGAGTCTAAACCCTCAAAGCCTAAGCCTTTTCCCCCTTTTTCGATGGTCTTGGCTCCAAGGTTGGAGGTCATCAGGATTACTGTATTTTTAAAATCCACTACCCGGCCCTTAGCATCGGTTAACCGTCCATCGTCTAGCACTTGCAGCAAGGTATTAAAGAGATCGGGGTGGGCTTTCTCAATTTCATCGAAAAGAATGACGCTATAGGGACGACGACGCACCGCCTCCGTCAGCAGACCCCCTTCCTCATACCCCACAAACCCCGGCGGAGCCCCAATCAGCTTAGACACCTCCGATCGCTCCATAAATTCCGACATATCCAACCGAATCAGAGCGTCTTCGGAACCAAAGAGCGCCGCCGCCAAGGTCTTGGCTAACTCCGTTTTCCCCACCCCCGTGGGGCCTGCAAAAATAAAACTGGCAATGGGCCGCTTCGGATCCTTTAATCCCACCCTCGATCGCTTCAGGGCTTTGGCCACCGCCTCCACCGCCGCAGTCTGACCTACGATCCGTTGATGCAGCACCGCTTCTAGATGCAAAAACCGAGCCGCTTCCGACTCAGACAGGCGGGTAACGGGCACCCCCGTCCAGGCAGACACCACCTGGGTCATATCCTCCACCGTGACCTGGGGATATTCAGTCCGGTCTTCCTCTAAGAGCAACAGGGTTTTCAGTTGTTCCTCCTGCTCCAGTTCCCGATCCCGCAGGCGACCCGCTTCCTCAAAATTTTGCACCTCCACGGCCCGCTCCTTGGCCTGGCGGGTTTCCAAAAGGTCTTGTTTTAAGCGCCGTTGGCTGCTGTTGTGGTAGTGGCGCAGGTGAACCCGTGAGCCCGCCTCATCCATCACATCGATCGCTTTGTCCGGCAGGTGACGATCGCTAATGTACTGACAGGAGAGGCGCACCGCTTCCCCTAGGGCTTCCTCCGTGAAGGTAACCCGGTGATGGGTTTCGTAGAGCGATCGGAGTCCGTGGAGAATGTCTAGGGCTTCTGCGGGGGAGGGTTCTCCCACCTGTACCACCTGAAAGCGCCGAGCTAGGGCTTCATCCCGCTCAAAATACTGGCGATATTCATCCAGGGTGGTGGCCCCCAAGCATTGTAACTCGCCCCTGGCCAGGGCAGGTTTCAGTAAATTCGCCGCATTCAAGCTGCCGCTATAGCCCCCGGCTCCCAGGAGGGTATGGATTTCATCAATGGCTAAAATAATATTGCCCTGCTGAGTCACTTCCTCCACCACCTGATAGAGGCGTTCCTCAAACTCTCCCCGTAGAGCCGTACCGGCACCCAGGGCCGTCAGGTCAAGGCGAATCACCTGATGATCCCGAAATTCTGGCGGGACGGATCCCTGGATAATGTGCTGGGCCAGACCCTCCGCAATGGCCGTTTTACCCACCCCCGGTTCCCCCAGCAGCAGGGGATTATTTTTGCGACGGCGGGCCAGAATTTCCACCACCCGCTCCAATTCCCGTGCCCGCCCCACCAAAGGCTCCAATTTACCTTCCTTGGCCAGGGTAGTGAGGTTCACCCCAAAGGCTTCCAGGGCAGGCAGCTTAGGTTTGGTTCCCCCCTGAGTGCCCCCCAAGGAGCGATCGTTTTTGCGACCCGCTAAGACCGTTTCCCCCATTTTGCGAATCAGTTGATGACGCACGGAAGCCGGTTCCACCCCCAGTTTTAGCAGCACCTTACTGGCCACCGTATTGGGATCGCGGGTCAAACTCAGGAGCAGGTGATTGGGGGTGATGTAGCGATCGGACATCTGCTGGGCTTCTTGGAACGCTTGGGCCAGAATTTCTTTCGCCTTTGGGTCAAAGGGAATCTCCAGGGGAACGATCGCAGTGGTTTTGGGGGTTAGGGTGCCAATCACCTCCCGCAGACCTTCCACACTCAGCCCCAAATCCTGAAGCACTTGAGCCCCCAGATTAGACTCTTCTCGCATTAAACCCAGGAGGAGTTGTTCCGTGCCCACAACGGGCTGAGCCATACGCCGTGACTCTTCCTGAGCCAGCAAAATGACTTTGATGGCTTGATCGGTGAAGTTCTCAAACATCTTCAGATCCCCTCATGAATGCTCTGGGTTAAATGCGCTGGGTTAAACGGACTGGGTGAAACGGTCTGAGTAAAACGATCTGGCAATGGCTTGCAGGTCAGTTTTTAATAAAGCTTAACAAATTTTAATGAATTGTAATAAGTTTCACGCAATTTGGGGATCCGTCGCAGAGGTGTGGATTTCTCCCCTCTAATTGACCGAGAGCATATTGACCGAGAGTATATTTACCGAGAGGGTATGCACCGAGAAGTCCAGGAATTTAAGCCAGATCCGGGGGAATGGGATTGGCTTGAGTAGGTTGAGAGTGCTGAAGTTGTTGAAAGAGTTTCAGTTGGGTTTTCACCAGGTTTTGAATATCATCCCGACGGACTTCTACCGCTTCTTTGCGGTTTCCAGGACTATCAAAAAAGAGCAAACTGGTGACCGGTTGTAGGGCTAACAACTGAAAGAGAATCAAAATCACTGGCGTAGGCAGAGCCATCACCTGGTTATCCATGCGGGCGTGGGGGCTCAGTTGGGCATCCGCCAGGGTAGCGTAGGCGTAAATCACGGTTTTGTCGGGTTGCTGCTCTTCCCGATGGCTGAGGCTAGTCATCATCCAGCGTCCCTCCGTATTTTGGAGGATGTAGTACTCGGAGTGCTTAAGTTGAAGGGCAATTTCTTTGAGTAAGGGCGTAATCACCTCAATCAGCAGAGGGGTTTGGCCATCTTGGGGCGCTCCGGCCAGGAGGGCCTGAATTTGATCGTCTAGAACTTTACTCACGATCGTGATTTTTGGTGGGTAACAATCTCCGTATTTTACCGGATGAAAAGCACAGGTTTCCGATTTGTTCCCATTCCGCTACGATCGCAGGGGAGTCTTTAACCTTGAGCCATCATGAAAGTTGCCATAACGGGAGCCACTGGGTTTGTCGGTAGTCGTCTTGTGGAGCGCCTCCACGCAGAGCAACAGGAGATTATTGCCTGGGTGCGCCAGCCAGACCGGGCCCGCCAACAATTTCCCGCTGCAAAGTTCCCACAAGTTACGATCGTTCCCTACACCCCCCTGGAAAAAGGCCCCTGGCAGGAAAGCATAGAGGGCTGTGATGCGGTCATTAACCTGGCAGGAGAACCGATCGCCGATCGTTGGACACCTCAAAAACAACAAGCCATTTTAGACAGCCGCGCCCTAGGTACCCAGCGGATTGTAGAAGCCATTAACCAGGCGGCAAATCCCCCCCAGGTCTTAGTGAACGCCTCAGCGGTGGGCTATTACGGTGCCAGCGAAACCGCAACCTTTGTGGAAGACAACCCACCGGGCAACGATTTCCTCAGTAAAGTTTGTCAGGACTGGGAAGCCGCCGCCCAAAGAATCACAGCCCCTAACTGCCGAGTCGTGATTTTACGGACAGGCATTGTCCTCGCCTATGGCGGAGCGATCGAGCGGATGCTGCTCCCCTTCCAACTCTTTGCAGGCGGCCCCATTGGTAGCGGCTCCCAGTGGTTTTCCTGGATTCACCGAGACGATTTGGTTAATATCATCCGTACCACCCTAGAGCAACCCTCCTGGAGCGGAATTTACAACGCCACCGCCCCCAACCCCGTCAAAATGGCAGACTTCTGCGCCACCCTCGGCCAAGTCCTCTCCCGTCCCTCCTGGTTACCCGTACCCGGCTTTGCCCTAGAACTCCTGCTCGGAGAAGCAGCCCAAGTGGTTCTAGAAGGTCAACGGGTTTTACCCCAACGCCTTCTCGCCGCAGGCTTTCAGTTTCAGTATCCCGATCTCAAACCCGCCCTTGAGCAGTTTTTGTAGTGTGGATTAACCCACAGCAGCCTATATTCGAGGAATGAACTAACGTTCCCAATCAGCGGCGACAGATACGACTGAAACGCAGCGAGAAGACTCTGCTCGTCCTCTGCATTGGGGTTGTTATGTCGTGTCTCTACCAATACGATCGCACTGCAATTACTCTAATGGCAAGCGTCACGGAATGAAAATTCGCCGCGCGCCTTGGTAATCCTCGATGTCAATTACAATATCAACCAAACGATCGACACAACGTTCCCGATACTCTGGTTCAACCATCAACCGATCAATATTGTCGATCGTGACAACAGGCAAAGATGTAGGAGTGTTTTCCTCACGCATTACCTGCTCCAAAGAGTCTTTCCCCTTCATACTTATGCAAGCTTGGCTCTTCTTGCTTGAAGCTTGGCTCGAATCGCCTCTGTTCCAGGCTTTGGAGGTTTGGCAGCAATGCGAGCAATGCGATCATGATTTTGTTCCTCGTAATATTGCCGCAGTTCTTCCGCTTCCTTGAGAACAGTTTGGTATTCTGCTTCAACCTCGTCACGATGGGCATCAATGTAGGACAGTGCAGTATCTACCTGTTCATCTGTAAGGCTAAGCATGGCACGAATGAACTTTTGTGGATACTGCTCTGTCACATAATCCATAACGTCGTACAAAGTGATCCGGGTTCCAGCGATCGTCAGTCCCCTTTCTGTACGAATGATAGGTGCTTGGACATTAGAATGCGAAATCATAGGAATAACCTTGCAAGAGTTCATTCTATATTACCTCGCCACAAGTCTGGTAAGCATGATGATGATGTTCACTCACCAGTTTCTAGCTCCTTTAGAAGTCCTCCAGATACTTAATTTCACGCTTTCTATTATGGTCGATTAACATGGCAACTGATTTACTCCCGCGACCACTCAAATGTTTCTTGAGCCTACGACGAATATTGTTGGATACTCCCAAGATAGGCGGGCATATCTCCTAGAAAGTGACGAGCCGAAAGTTAAGTAAACTCAACCTTGGTTGCCCAACGATCGCTCCTAAACCATTTCTACCCAAGAACGATCGCTCCTGAATCCAACCTACGGAACTGTTTTCTATTTCTATCGATCGCTTTTCTGCTGTAATTATACCCCCCCAAAAAGCGATCGCTCTGAGAAACGATCGTCTGTCATTCATACCCCAAAAACGATCGCTCTAACGGCTCAAATCAGCCGCAGTAGATAATCTCAAGCTCAGCACCAGCAGCTTTCAATCGTCCGTTGCATTTGAATTGTTAGACCGCGTAATTAAGCTCATCTTTTAAGTTCTCCAAATTTAACCCTTTTAAGGGTATCGTATCGGTTCTGCAACTCTCGAAAATTATTTTCAATCAATGGAAATACCTTTTCAGGAAATGGCTCATTCAAATCAATTGGATTGAATCTTTGAAGCTCTTTGGTAGAACGAATTGTTTTATAAATCGCAACATGTTTGATGTACTTCAGTAACTCATCTGTTAGTTCTTTTTCGTTTAATGAATTTTCTGCTAAATGAATTTTTGATTCTATAATCTCAACTATTTCTTGATGATTTTTAAGGATAAACTCTTTCTCTATAGCCTCGCTTGCAGCTTCAGGTAAAACATTTTTTTCGGAACTTAAAGATTTTATTCGTTTCCACATCACATTATCTTTTTCCAATCTTAGATATATGGGCCAGTAAAACTCAGAAATTTGTCTTTCTATAAACTCCAATTCTGCATTGTATTGAGCTATAGCAAGCTGATTCTCTAATTCGGATATCTGTTGTTTTTTCTGATTCTCTAATTCAGCAATTAATTGTCTTTGATGATATTTTTCATTGGTTTCATTCTTAAATATCTCAAATCTCTTGTTGAGCCAGTGGCCTGTTGCCAAAACAATGCCACCAAGTAAAACTTTGTCAATAACTAATTCAATGATTTTTTCAGAAAGAGCCATTTGCCAATTCTCCCTCCCGGACTACCTGAAACTTAGCAATCATACCCTGCTAACCGAAGATCTCAGCTTACCTGGGCATTGACACCTACAGATACGTTTTCGACTTCGCATTAACCAAGGAATAAGCAGTCTAAATATATGTAAGTAGGCCAGGCTAAATAAGGGGATCTATCAATGACGGCAGAATAAGTAGGCCAGGCTAAATAAGGGGATCTATCAATGACGGCAGAATAGGGC
>DALYGI010000208.1:1280-7334 GCA_031971595.1 Prochlorotrichaceae cyanobacterium CTOTU29312 | reverse complement strand
TAAACATCAGGAAAACCACAGGATTTTAGCCCTTCTCATACCCCTCATCGATCGCTAAAGTACTCCCCATTGCCGCTGCCACTGCTAACTGATCGCACCGTTCATTTTCCACATTTCCCGCGTGTCCCCGCACCCAATGAAAGGTAACCTGATGACGATCGCAAAGCCCAAGTAAGCGTTCCCATAGATCAGGATTCAACGCCTTTTCCTCTTTGTTTCGCATCCAATTATTCTTTTGCCAACGCTTAGCCCACCCCTTACTAATGGCATTCACCACATATTGAGAATCGGAATATAACGCCACCTGGCAAGGCTCTTTGAGGGCCTCTAACCCCACGATCGCCGCTAACATTTCCATACGGTTATTCGTAGTGCGCTGGAACCCCCCGGAGAGTTCTTTGCGATGCTCACCATACAACAGCACAACCCCGTACCCCCCTGGCCCAGGATTGTTCCGACAGGCACCATCCGTATAAATTACAACTTGCTTTTCCCCCATTACCTCCCCCTTTTTACTTACGTGAGTTCTGCAAATAGAAAAACTTTATACCCTGACCGTAGACGGGCATAGCTTACCAGGCATTCGGTGGTTTTGACGTTTGATCCAGAAAACTTTCCGGATCCGAAAAATAGATCTTGACAGGTAGAGCTATTAAGCTATACTTGCCAGCACAAAAGTTTAAGAAACTTAATAATTTCCTCATTAACTTCCTATTCGGCATCCAGAATTGAGCATTGAGTCTTTTACCTGGGGTCTTCAGGGGGGAATCTTGAGGAATTCGGGTTTATGTTATTGGTGTTTTCTATTTCCTCCGACTAGCCCCACCGTACCGCCGATCGATATCAATGGCATTCCTATGGATCATTTAGATCATCAGTATATTATTGCTTCTAACCCAGCCCCAAGCTCTCCTATCCCCACAACGGCGCAAGAGATTTTCTCCCTGAGAAATGGCCCCGCTGACCCGGAAGTTTTAGTGAAAGCGATCGCCGGGGTGGTGAATGTGGCCCGTCATCAGGGGCAAACCTTAGAAGACTTAACCGCAGAAGTTCTGAGCGAGGACAATTTATTGGATTTACATCAGCGTAGACGGCTGAAGGATTGGGTGGTAACCGTTTGGGAAGCCCTGCCCGACCTGAGTTAATGAGCGACTATGGACAGCCTTGAATTTGTAGCCGTTCACTCCCCCGCCCAGTGCGATCGGGTGGTGGCCTTAGCCCGCAGCATTTGGCAACACCATTATCCGTCCATTATTGGCCAAGCCCAAGTGGATTATATGCTCGATCGTTTTCAGAGCTTAGAAGCGATTCAAGCCCAAATCGCTCAGGGCATGGCCTATTACCTTATTCAGTTTGGCGAAGAACCCGTCGGCTATTTTGCCCTCGATCGTCAGCCCCAGGCTTGGTTTCTGAGTAAGTTATATGTAGAGCCCGCATTTCAGCGGCAAGGTATTGGCTCTCAGACGATCGGCTTTATTGAAACTTTAACCAGTCCCCTGCCCCTCCGGTTAGTGGTGAACAAACACAATGGCAATAGCCTGAAATTTTATCAAGCCCAGGGCTTTGAGATTGTTGGCGCAGAAGTAAAGGACATCGGCAATGGTTTTGCCATGAATGACTTTGTGATGGAACGCCAGCCCCAAGATTCTAACGATCGTGTCTTCTCCTGAAGTGGTAGGCTTAGGACAGTTAGATTCCAGACCTGCTGAAAGACTATGCATCCCGGATCAACCCCTCCCCAACTTTTGCAATCCCGGCTCTTTTTCCGGGGCCGTAAGTTTGATTACGAAGTTAACCGACTGAAACTACCCAACGGAGCGGAAGGAGAATGGGAATGTGTCCGCCATCCTGGAGGAGCCTTAGTGATTCCAGTTACAGAAGATGGGCAACTGGTCTTAGTGCGTCAATATCGGTTTACCGTCAAGGGGTGTTTATTAGAATTTCCGGCGGGCACCGTGGAGCCCTTTGAATCTCCCTTAGAAACCATTCAGCGGGAAATTGAGGAAGAAACGGGATACCACGCGGCCACCTGGCAGAAATTAGGGCAGTTCTTTCTCGCGCCTGGTTATTCCGATGAAATTATTTATGCGTTTTTGGCACGGGATCTAGAGAAATTGGACAATCCCCCCGCCGGAGATGAAGACGAACAAATCGAAACAGTATTGATGCGCCCAGCGGAGCTACACCAAGCCATTTTGGATCAGGAACCCGTGGATGCAAAGTCTATCGCCGCCTTTTTCCTGGCTTTACCGCATTTAGGCAGTGAAGGTTGAAGGGGAAATCGGAAGTGGGAAGTCGGAAGTGGGAAGTTGGAAGTAGAGTATTTGAGCTACTTGAATTGATTCCCAAAGCTGACCCACCCCCCTACCCCCCTCCCAGGAGGGGGATTGAACTTAAAATTCAAAATTCAAAACTATTCCCTATTCCCTATTCCCCATTCCCTAAAATGGATCCCCGCGATCGTCTTATTGTGCCCCTCGATGTGTCCAGTCTTGATCAGGCCCGGCTCTGGCTCGATCGTCTCCCTAGTGTTCGTCATTGGAAGGTAGGGCTGGAGCTATTTGTCAGTAGTGGCCCAGAAATTTTGCAGATTCTCCGGGAACGGGATCGGGGGATTTTTCTGGACTTAAAATTCCATGATATTCCTAATACGGTGGCGGGGGCGTGCCGGGCGGCGGCTCAGTATGGGGTGAATTGGTTGACCCTGCACGTTACCACGGGGCGGGAAGCCCTCAGTCAAGCTCAGGCTACGATCGCTACTGGAGCCCAACGCTTAAAGATGCCCTGTCCGACCCTGTTGGGGGTAACCCTGCTCACTAGCCTTAATGCCCGGAACCTGGCCTTTGATCTAAAAGTGTCCTTAGAAGTGGTGGACTACGTGCAGCAGATGGCCCTGTTAGCTCAGGAAAGTGGCATTGGGGGGGTCGTCTGCTCCCCTCAGGAAATTGAAGCCGTGCGTCAGGTGTGCGATCGTCCTTTTCAAATTATTTGTCCAGGCATTCGTCCCACCTGGGCCGATCGGGATGATCAACAGCGCACGTTACCCCCCCAGGCAGCCCTGGCAGCGGGGGCCGATTACCTGGTTATGGGTCGTCCGATTACCCAAGCCCCAGATCCAGAGGCGGCTTTGCATCGAATTTGGGATGAACTGACTTAAGTATTTGGAAGGGGGTTTTATGACAAGGGCTGATTCTACCGGGTTCATTGATTTACGCCCTAGTTATGGGTTACTCAGGGGGCTAGGTCTCGGCCTAACCAGTTTTGCCCTTCCCAGTCTTTTCCTCCTCGCTGACCCCAGTTTGTCCCAAACCCTAGCCCAATCTTCAGACCAGGGGGCTGAAAAACCGCTAAATCCCTTTGCTTCTGGTTGCCCCCTCTTACTGAAGCCCTTACTGAATCAAGTGTTGGAAGATTTTCCGAGTTATATTAATCGGAGTATTCAACGCCGCACTCCAGGGGGAAATTCCTTGCATTACTTCCTGGGCTTGAGCCAGCCCGACTATCGCCCGGCGGATTTACAAGACTTTAGCGATCGTCATCCTGAGTTTGGGTTAGAGCCCTTACTGAATAACCCTAGTTTGTATCAGGTCTTTTTCACCTCCCGGCAGCGACGGTATGAAGCGGAAAAGATTGTGGACTTTCAGGAGTTTCATTGGCTCCTTTTTGAACAGGACGATCGCTACCACTGGCACCTGCGGGCCATGATTTCCCAGGATGAGCAGGGGAATGTGAGAAATACCACGTCCGATCCCATCGCGGAGGGGATCCAGCAAGGACTAGCCACCTGTGGGTCTGTGGGTTCAGAACCCGATCCGTAACCCAGGGCACTAGGCAGCGGAGCCATTCAGTGCAACCTGGGCATATTGTTCAATTAAACGTGCTAGGTATTGGGGCTCTGCCTCTGGGCGGGCGGTCAGCAGGGCATGGGTTAAATCCAACACCACGTTGTAATAAATATGCCAAGTTTTAGGTTGATATTGGCGAATATACTCACAGAAAAGACGGCTAGTTTCATCCCCTAGGGCCCGCTCTCGCTCACTGCCCACCACCAAAACCGGCGGTAAAGGGCTCACCTGTACCCGCTTAAATACATCTTGGGCGATGTCAAACCAAATCTGTAGCGATCGGAGGTTAAAACCAGGGTAGCCCGCTGGGGATTCGCCTTGACGGGGAATAATCCATTGCCAATAGGGATCCTCAGACCGATCGTTTCTCCCCTCGTTGGGTTGGGTATCTACCTGAAGGTGCGACTGGGGCCTGGTCACCAACTGGTAGGGGCCTAGGGGGCTAGAGGTAGCAGAAATTGCGGGCATATAGGGATCGAGCAACAGCAGGCGCTGAATGGCGGAAGGGTGCTGTACGGCGAAGCCCGTGGCCAGGGTTGCCCCCGTGCCTATGCCCCCTAGGGTGATGGATCTGCCTAAAATTCGGGAGCGCTTAAACCACCGGATTGCAAACTCTTCATAGATCCGGCGATGGAGGGGCAGGGGTGGGGGAAAATCCGCATTCCAGGTTCCCTGCAATCCGTGTCCGGGCAGTAGGGGCAGAATGACGTTATAGCCTGCTTGGAAAAGGGCAGAGCCAATATCCCGCAATTGGTCAGGGCTGGCAGTAAAGGAATGAAACAGTAGAAAAACTTGATCCGTAGGTTTGGCGTGACAGAAAAAGAGGGGGGTACAGCGATCGTTACGAAGGGGGTGTAAGTCGATCTGAGTTTGCGCTTCCTGACGCAGGGCATTGACCACCGTGCCGTAATCAAACTTCATACAATTTGGGGAGAATGGCGAACCGATTACCCTTCCTGTTCAGCCGTTAACCCAGCCAAGCCGGAAAAATCTTAAATCTTATGGTAGTGTTCCGGTAGTAGTGATTCCGCTTCAAAGTTTAGAGGATTTAGAAGCAGCGATCGTTTCTGGCTTTGAGAAAAAAGGGAATAGTTACAATTGAAACTTCTACCCGCACCACTGCGATCGAAAAGCTTTCAGGAACTTCGTGCGTTTAAGCGTAAACTGTTATTATCAATAGCATCAGTATCAGCTACGGAACACCCCCAAATCCTAAGATAGTCTATGTTCAACCGGCAAAAGCCCCATCGGGGGCGTATCCAAGCCCAGGGGCAGGGTACGGAGAAGTCCGTCGCTTGGGCAAAGCAAGTACCTCCAACACAATCTGAGGGAAAAAAGATGGTTGATCAATTGGAGATGCAACTTACTCCGAAAGAGCGTCGGGATCGAGAAGAAGCCCTGGAAAAAGCACGACAGTTTATCGATCGGGCAGCAACAGCAGGGGGAATTTCTGCACCCTCCAGACAAACCTTTCCAAGACTGCAACAAAACCAGTTAGGGATTAGGGTAGATATTGAAGTTATTGCAGGTCAAGCGTTCATCAATGATTTAGGTGAAGACCCATGAAATATGAACTATGGCATGGCCAAGATGGCCACTACTCATTTTTTGCAGTTGATAATGACAGTGCCCGAAAGATGCTCGACCCAGACGATCGACTGATTTGGACAGTTGAAGCCCAGAGTTGGGAAGAAGCTAGTCAAGCTCAGTACGATTATTTAGGGTGGGGAGAATATCGTCCTTTTGAGCATACCCATCAGCCTAGAAATTGTATTGTGGAGCTATGGTTCAAGCTGCGGGAAAGAATCACCCACGTTTTAAGGCTTGTTGCCTGATTACACCATGCAAATTCATCCATTTGTATTGAATCAGATCTTATTTGCCCTCCATGGGCTGATAGATACTAATCAAAATATGGGTTCTTTAGCCCATCAAGTGGCTTCCAGTCAAACCTATGTGGTGGCTCCCACCCTTGGCGTTGTCAATACTCTTTTTGAAATTGAACCTTTAGTTGATCACGTTGAACACATTGCAACACAAACATTTCAAGAGTACCCCGATCTTCCTGCCCGAATTATTGCTCATTCCCTCGGTGGAGTCATTTGGGTAGAAGTTCTGTCTAGGCATCCTGAATGGTGGCCCCGATTTGAATCCATGGTTCTATTGGGTTCTCCCTTGGGGGGAGCGGATTTAGCCAAAATTGTTGATC
>DALYGI010000208.1:0-1180 GCA_031971595.1 Prochlorotrichaceae cyanobacterium CTOTU29312 | reverse complement strand
ATGGTTCTATTGGGTTCTCCCTTGGGGGGAGCGGATTTAGCCAAAATTGTTGATCAAAGTCAGTGTTTTCTTTTGCAGAGGGTACCAGCATTAGAACCTGGAAAAATCCCGTGGGTGTGGATCATGTTTTTATTGCTAACCCCTATGGAAAATGTGAATATGCGGCTTTTGTTGGCTGGGTTCATTCCTCTGCCCTAGAGCAAGCCATCCATACAGCAATTCAGATTTATTCAGATGTATAGCCTCCCCTGATCTTAAGACTGTAAAACCGATGGAAGCCGCAGATCTGCTCCTTCCCTTTGGTATAATCAGTAGCCCAGCCTTGACTTCCCTGGCCATTCAACCATGACTACCCTTGCCCCTCTCCCCGCTCAAACGGCCTTTCCCCTCACTGCGGTGGTGGGCCAAACCCCGATTAAATTGGCGTTACTGCTCTCGGCGGTGGATCCGGGTCTGGGAGGAGTGGTGATTGCGGGACGACGGGGCACGGCTAAATCCGTGATGGCTCGCGCTCTCCATGCCCTGTTGCCCCCCATCGAAATTCTCAAGGATTCCCTCAATTGCGACCCGAATAACCCCCAGGAGTGGGACGATCGTACCCTCAGCCAGTACGACCCCGATCGTCCTTTGGGGGAAGGGGATACCCGTGTGATTCCGGCCCCGTTTATTCAGTTGCCCCTAGGGGTGACGGAGGATCGGCTCTTGGGATCGGTGGATGTTACCCAGTCTATTAAAACTGGCAGCAGTGTCTTTCAGCCGGGGCTGATGGCGGAAGCCCACCGGGGCATTCTCTATGTGGATGAAATTAATCTTCTGGATGATCAAACGGGGAACTTGCTCCTCAGTGCCCTAACGGATGGCTGGAACCGCATTGAACGGGAGGGGATCAGCTTTCAACATCCCTGTCGCCCGCTGCTGTTGGCCACCTACAACCCGGAGGAAGGCCCCCTGCGCCCTCACCTCCTCGATCGCATTGCCATTCACCTCTCGGCGGATCAGGTCTTGGACTTAGAAGAGCGGGTGCAGGCGGTGGATCAGTCCCTGGCCTATAGTGCGGATCCCCTGGCTTTTCTGGAGCAGTACGATGAAGAGATGGAAGGGCTGAAAACCCAAATTATTTTGGCACGGGAGTGGCTGCGGGATGTGGTGATTGCTCCCGAACAAATTGCTTACCTCGTGC
>DALYGI010000207.1:0-7338 GCA_031971595.1 Prochlorotrichaceae cyanobacterium CTOTU29312 | reverse complement strand
ACATAGCGCGATCGTTTGTTGAGTTTGATACTGTACCCCGATTTGTGAAGACACCATGCAAGGGCGGTTTGCCAATCCTCATCATTGATTTTTGACGCTTGGGCAAGCTTGGGATCCGCTATCAAAAGCGATCGTTTTGGCAAGGTGATTAGATCCATTTTTGATTGCCTTAATTTGAAATTTATCGATCGAATGGAGTTCGCTATGAGCTTGAGCCAACAACGGCAAAGCCGATCGCCACAAGGCCAGCGCCTTAGCGATCGTTTCCTGGTCCAGGTCGTCGTCTTGGCTTAAGAGTTCAGTCATCATCCCTAGCAGGTGGTGAACATCCTCCAGGTCTTGGCAAAAACCAGAAATATCGGGGGCAATTTGTTTGAGCCGATCGCTTTGTTCAAGGTCAGTGGTCATGGCTAGTGGCTTTTTTGGGGTGAGGAATTTACCAACTTTGTAAAACACGTCAGCATTTTACAAAGTTGGATTAATTGGTTTATTCGAGAAACTCAGGAAAACGATCGCCTGCGATTTGCCGGGCATAGGGGGTTATGACGGTGGGGGCAAATTCGGCAAAGTCCACGCCGATCGGTGTTTGGGATAGGAGTTGGTTCATCATCCCAAGCGATCGGGCCTGCATGACTGCGATTCGTGCGGCCCCGGCCCGGGCGGTTGCCACTTCGATCGCTTCACATTGCCGATCGAGCGCTCCCAGTAAGGCTTGAGAGTTGGCTAGGGCAAATTGCCCCGCCTGAGCAATGGCTAACGCTCCGGCCTGCTCATTGTCCTGTTGCCAGGTTTCGGCTTGGGGGGTGTTGTCGGTCTGGACATTGCCAAAGTTCTCGATCGCTTCCACTTGTTCTTGTGTCCAAACCTGTTTTGGTCTTCCACGTCCTTGGGTGGTTTCCTGCGGGGTGAGTCCCAATTTTTCAGCACGGTTGCGGACTGCGGTTTGGGAAATGCCTAAAATTTTTGCAAGTTGTGCGGTATCCATGGTTTTTCTCCTGGGTTAGTTGAATGTGAACGGTGAATGTGGGGGGTGGTTAACGAATGGTGGGGTTCCATGCGGGGGATTGCTTAGCGGCTTGCCTAGCTTGGGTGACCCTTTGCCGTTTAAGCTCACGGCTATAGATTTTGGCGGGCTCTAACCGGCTATCTTCCTCATCCTGAAGAATTTGGGATTCTCTAGCCCTTCTCAAGACCTGGTGGGCAAGGATGGTAGCCCCCTCAGGCCCGAACACTAGGATCGCCGTGAGCAATACCAGATAGCTTTGATCTCCCAATTGGTTGAGGGATAGCCCTAGTCCCTCGATGGTGCTTTTCCAGTCGATGACGTAGGTTGCCACCACTAAGGCAATGAGGGCCGCCGTAAGGAAGGCCGCCACCCCCGCCGCCACCATGCGGGCTACCCCTCCCAGTTGCCCGATCGTGCTGGTGGTTTCTTCCCTGAGATCGCGGGTGACCTCTCCCCAAGTTGAGGGGGATAGCAGGAAGATGGCCGTAGCGCTCTCAACTGACGCTATAAAAGCAGTCGCACCATAGGCAAGGGGGTCAGGTACATTCTGAGAGCGGAAAGCCGCTAGGGTAAAGCCGCAATTCTGCCAAAGCAGAAAGCCCGCTGTTAGATACAGGGAATAGCCAATAAAGTACATATAAAGAGCCGATCGTGAGAATGACTTAGTTGCCATTGATTTGAGCCTCCAGGTGATGACGATATTCTTGGGTTAACGCTTGCTCACATTCATCCTTCAATTGGTCAAAAAGCTTGGTTGCCTTTTGGTATTTACTATTGGGGTTCCCAGACTTATCCCGCTTAGTGTCAATCCCAAAGACTTCCATGAGGGCTTCACTCTTTGAGTAATTCAGTAAGATTAAATGCCTTAATTCCTGAATCTTTGCCGGGTCTGTAAAGGGTGAATCTGAGGGTGAGCTAGGGGGTGAACTGACCGGTGAACTAGGGGGGGAATTTTCCGGTGAACTAGGGGGTGAACTGACTAGGTGAACGGGTGAACTGACGGATTCACTAGGGTTTGAGAGCATGGGAAAGGGTAGCGTAGCGCTGCTGTTCACCTGGTCATTCAAATGCCCCTCCAGTTCTTGGATCCGCAATACTAGCCGGTTAATGGTGTCCCGTTGTTCTTGCACATCTAAGCCCACACCATTCCTATTGGTGAGCCGTGCCATTTGGTTAGGTAACATTGCCTGAGGGAACTCACCATAATCTGGTTCCTCTTCCGGTAGGGCTTGCACGATTAGCCGGAAAATCCCTACTGTTGCACTGCCAAAAATGAGGGCTAAGCCAAGGATTGTGATCATAAATTTCTCCACAAAAAGTTAGTCCCTCCAGGGCTAAGCCTGAAGGGATAGGGGTGGTTATTCTTCCCAACGGTTGGTTAGGGTGTTGAAAATTTTGGGGCTATCCGTAGCCTGATCCGGTGGGCAATCCTTCCAGGTGTAAACGCCGGGGCTTGGATTACTGGCAACACATTGGGGTTTAGCCGGTGGGGTTCCATCGGTAGCCTTAGCCGGTTGTTCCCACGGAAGGCGATCGGGTGGGGCGATCGTCATGCCGATATACAGGAAGGCTAAGAATCCTATGAAGGGGATAAAGTTTAGCGGGTTAGGTTGCGTCATAATGGTGCAGTCTCCATTGCCTTTGCGGTTTTGGTGGTGGTTTTGCGGGTCTTACTCTTGCCAGATGGGGCCCGCTTAACCTTGGTCTTTTGAAGTTCCGATCGCCGTTCCGCTACAAAGTCAGCGATCGTTTGGAAGGAATAGCCGGGGGAACGTTGGGCAATAAACCATTCCTCCAGGTCTTCAAGTTTGCCGGTCAAGACCGCTTGCTCTAGCAGGTCAGCCGGTGGGGGAAACATTGAACTAATCAGAATCATGGGGTTAGCTCCATTGGTTCCAGAATTTGAAGTCTTAGCCGGGGGCATAGCCGGGTTAGGGCTTGGGCTTGCTGACGGGCAACATCCTCACTACTGAAGAAGTGAAGATCCCGGTGTCCATCGATGGCCATTGCCCAAAGTTGGGAAGGGTTGATCATGCGGCCTTACCCCCCTGCTTAAGCGCTTGCTCTTCTTGCCATAGCTCCTGGGGCCATTGGCTACCCTCAAACCTGCAAAGATCCATAACCTCTTGACGGGTCAGGGCTTCACCGTTCAAGAAGCGCTGTCTTAGCGTTTGATGTTCTGGGTTCATAGTACAGATGTCCTTTACGGATGTTAGGATGTACACAACTCAATACTAGCGTATGTCTGTACGTACGGCTATTGAGAAAAGCATACATGAGAATGGACAATGGCTATGACAACCAACCCAGTTACAGCAGTGGTAGACAGAAAGCGAGATCCCAGTTTTGGGTCAGTCACCTTTAACATCCCCAAAGCGTTGATTACAAGATTCAAGATCTTGTGTGTCACGCTAGATCGTTCACAAAGCGAGATGGGGGAAGAAGCGATCTTAAAATTGCTAGAAGAATATGAATCACGGGAAAATAATCCGGGGGAATAAACCCGACAAAACATCTACACTGACCCGCTAGAAATAGCGGGTTTTTTATTGCAACATTACCCAATCTGCTAGGGTGTTGCAATTGCAATATTGTCCAGTAGTCTAGGGGTGTTGCAATCAGTTATTACAGCATCATCTATCATTTACTAACCATTTATTCCCTGACCAACTGGCAAAGAGTAAGACAGTTATAAGTCTTTATCCGTAAGCGTTTCAGCTTTAGCGCTACTGGTCAGCTTAGTGCTAATGCAGTACAATTAAACTACTGTTAATACTCTTGTTCTATGTCTATTAAGCCAATGACGATACAGGGGCTAAAGTTTTGGATCACTGAGTTTGTCAGTGAGGGTAAGGGATGGTCATCTATTCACCGCTTCTTACAAAAGGAAAGAAGGGAAGGACGTATTGAGAGGAAAGATATAGGCAAAGCTAAGCGGTCTTATTATTATCATCTTGTTCGTTATCCTTCCCACTTTCCTGATAGCTTGCCCAAAAGATAGGGGCTATTTGTTGACACCGTTTTGAGGACATAGGGGGGATATAGACCTACCTTGCTCAGAATCTAGGCAAGGTTTCTACCTATAACCCACGGGTGATAGGTTTCTTACCCCTTGTGACAGTTGATCCGTCATTTGGGGGCTAACTTGCGGGGGAATGGGGGAAGGTGACCCCTAAAATTCCTGAGGTGACCCCTAAGGTGACCCCTAAGGTGACCCCTAAATCAGGATTTTTATGTTTAGGGGTCACCCATCAAAACCCTTGTCAGGACAACATTCTAGAGACTGACTTGCCACGGGTGAGCCCTGTGACCCTAAAATTCCAGTCAAAACAAGATCAGAAAAATACCATGGACAGTTGACCCCCTGCTAAGGGTCTTCCAGGGGGGGGACAGTCGAGCCGGTGATTCCACAATCCGTTTAAGGACGATCGTCCTGGTGCCAGAGCGATCGTCCTGCTCCTGGTGGTGCGGGTGGTGGTGCGATCGTCTTGCTCAGGGTTTAGTGCTTACCATAAATTCGCTCCTTGGCTTCACTTGCAACTTGTTCATCAATTTCAACTCCAATAAATTTGCGGTTTAGGGTTTTGCAAACATAACCAGTAGTCCCACCGCCAAGGAACGGATCTAGAACTACGTCGCCAGGAATTGAAAATTTTTCGACAATCGCGGTCATACCATTAACGGATTGTCCCCAGTGGTGGTGCTGTTTATCGTTGGCATTGACCGGCGTGTTGATCACGTCGGAAACCCAACGCCCGTCCCGGTCTCCTTTGACAAACCAGAGCAGTGGTTTCCAGAAGGTGTTAACTTCTTTGTTCCAGATTTGAGCAGCTTGCCCTCCGGGTGTGGTGTAAGCCAGTGCCCAGTGATAGGTGAGGTGTTTGGACAAATTATCGATATACTGTGGCAGGTAAAGCTGACCAGTCATTGCAATTAATGAGCCGCCGGGCTTAAGCACTCGGGCCGCTAATTCTCCCAGGGTATCAAAAAGCTCAATATAATTTTCTGGGTAAGGCGGGTCAGTAATGATGCAATCGATCGATTCGGTAGCAATGTCATCAGCGGTTAAACCCCTAATGTCTTTGCAGATAATCAAAATACTGGCTTGTTTTTGCCATTCGTCAATCAACGCCTGGATTAATTTACAGAATTTTGTTTTCTTAAATTCCTCCTCAGATGTGCTTTTTAGGCTCTTGGTTAACCATTCGTTGACGTATTCCTTGTTTGTCTTGATGGCAGAAAAGGCTTTTTTGAGATAAACAGCAGCGTCTTTAGTTGGGATAACTTTCAAGAGTTCAGTTATTACCCGTGACTTTAAATAATTAAAGACTCGATAATTTTCCGCCTCAGACTTAAATTCTTTTTTACCAAAGGTGTTACCCTTGCCATTCTTGCCTTTAGCCAGTTTTCGACAGAGTTCGAGTTGCTGTCCTGGCTTTAGGTCTAGGATATTTCTGAGAATACGCTCCGAAAAATCCGACTTTATAACCGTGGTTATATTTTCTATAACCGCATCATTTTCATCGTCAATAACCGCTTTATCAAAACTGGTTATAACAACGTCCCAAGCATTCTTGCAAATTTTTTGAAGCGCTTTGTATTGGGCGATCTGCACTTGAGTTTTCCATCCCAAGGCATTAGCAACATCTTGCTGTTTGTACTTGGGCTTGCCGTCTTCGTCCTTTTCGTCAAGCATTCGCCAAATCAATTCAGCGTCATCGACAAAGTTAGACGGGACAAGTGTTTCCGAAGCCTCATTACATTCCCTTGCCTGTTTGATAGCGTCCAACTCATTAGCAGGCGGCTCTACCACGATCGCCGGGATAGACTCAATCTTTTCCTCGATCGCTGCTTGCAGGCGGTGGTTTCCAGAAATCAGCCGGTAGCCATTTTCAACGGGATAAACCCGAATTGGATGATCTATCTGAAATCCCAGTTTTTTGATTTTATCTTTAAGTCTTTCGACTCCGTTGGGTTTGATTGATCTAATTTCTACCTTAGAAACAATCTTTTTAGGAGTGAGGAATACGATTACATTGCTCATTAGCTCACATTGCTCATGCTCTATATTGATCACCTGTGCCAGAGAATCTAATTGTCGATCGTTTGCGACAATCTCAGGATTTGCAAGCTCGATCGCCATGTTTAATTCCCTCCTAAAATTTCTGCATCAGGGGATTCCTCCATTAACCTTTCGATCCGAAAATTGAGCCATTGATTTAGCGATCGTTTCTCGGCCCGTGCCATAGCTTCGAGCCGATCCTTAATCTCCTTGTCTAGCCTGAGAGTGATCTGAACCTTCATAATTCACCTTAAATCGACTCAATTCACGTTAGCTTAAATTCTATTTTCTGGCAAGAATAAGATATAGGTGTGGCATTTACTAAACTAGTGTTAATACGATCGTTCCCTAATTTTTTCAGCGTGATTTATTACCACACTTTTATATTATTTAATTAGAAATTATTAACCCAATTTTTCTTAGGTTTCTGTTTGTAAAGTGTGGTAATTTTTCTCCTACATGGACTAGGCGGAAGGTTCCAAAGTCCGTTTAAGTATCTGTCAATGCGATCGATTTCTTGCTGATTCATAGCTTTCAATCTCAGATAAAAGGCGATCGTCCTGGGGACAGTCGAGCCGGTGATTTTGGGGGAAGGGGGGAAGGTGACCCCTAAAAATCCTGAGGTGACCCCTAAAAATGAAAATCCTGATTTAGGGGTCACCCATCAAAACCCTTGCCAGGATAGCGTTCTAGAGACTGACTTACCTAGGGTGAGCCCTGTGACCCCTAAAATTCCAGTTGTGTGAGATCGATTTGTGTCATAGGGTTCCACAATCCGTTTAAGGGCGATCGTCCCTGGTGCAGAAACGATCGCCTTTGTGGTGGTGGTTTTAGGTGGTAACAATATCGGTGCAAACAGCAAAGGCTTCAGGGTGACGCAAGGCGCAATCAGCGTCTAACATTGCCCGGATCTGAACCGTTCCGCTTGGGTAGCCCTGTCCATAAGGGTTTGGCATGATTTCTAGTACGCCCCACAGTCCAATAAGCAGTTGTGAGAAATCGCCAAAAATAATGGAGCTTAAGCCCGTTCCGGTGCCCTTAATGCCGTTCGACGGTACTTGATTGCTCACCGCCGCGATCGAGCCGTTGATCATTCCGATCGTCCCCCCACCTGCTTGGCCAGGGTTTAGCGCGTCAGTCCAGAGGAAAACGTCTTGCCCGGTAACCTTGGATGTGGTTTTGAGCTTGCCACGGGTGCGGGCATTGGTGAGGTAATAGCAGGCGTTAGCGTCCGCATTGGCTTCGCTTACTAAGGTTTCCAGTTCAACCA
>DALYGI010000206.1:6516-7394 GCA_031971595.1 Prochlorotrichaceae cyanobacterium CTOTU29312 | reverse complement strand
AGATTACTTCTTAAATTCACTCTTTTTCTGTCTTGACATTGGGGAGTACCATAAATTTCCAACATGACAGTGGAAAGCACAAGGCAAGACTTTTTCAGTCAAAGTTGGGAATCACTTTAGAGAATAAGGAGATTTTAGTATCAGCAATCTGTGATGCGGCCACAACATCTGAATCAGTTCAGTTTACAGGGAAAGACCAGCATGGCGATCGCTATGTGATTATTTTTTACTTAAGCACTGAAGTAGGGGAGTCCGATATTTTAACAGCATGGATGATACGTCATGGAGAGTTTGTTCCCCGTCTAACCAGTACCTATCCCGTTCGTAGTGAAAAAATCAAGAGGGATGAATATGCAAAGAATTCAAATTCATGACATGGTTGCTATTAAAGAAGACATCCAAACCCAGCGCTTTATGAGTGACCAGCCTATTTTGTTGCGTCAGGGTCAGGTGGGTACTGTGGTTGAATTGTTAGGAAATGGCGAAGCTTTTGAAGTGGAATTTGCCGATCGTGAGGGTCAAGCCTATGCCATGTTAGCGATCGTGCCAGAGAAGTTGATGCTGTTGCGGTATGAACCCTTAGAGCCGTCTGAATTTCTGAAGTTGCTCCTTGTGGAGCGCAGGCAGATTTTGGAGCGTCAGGCTGAAGCAATGATCGAACACTATCAACAGGATTCTGAATGGAAGGAATTAATGGCAGGTGACATCCTTGAGTACTAACTCTGAGCGTCCCATCAGAATTGAGCCAGGGACTTTGGGAAGAGATAGATATCCCAGCTTACCCCGGAAATCGGGTCAGGAAACCTGATCCTACAGTTTTGAATCTAGAATTGCTAGTTCAGGTCAGGTTTGAGCCTTAAGGGGTTCACCATTCAACC
>DALYGI010000206.1:0-6416 GCA_031971595.1 Prochlorotrichaceae cyanobacterium CTOTU29312 | reverse complement strand
TTGGCGGTTCAGATTTGAGCCTTAAGAGGTTCACCGTTCAACCTTGGAGTGTTCAGATTTGAGCCTTAAGGGGTTCAACCTTCAGCCTTGGCGGTTCAGATTTGAGCCTTAAGAGGTTCACCGTTCAACCTTGGAGTGTTCAAGTTTGAGCCTTAGGGGGTAAACTTTCGATCGTGGCGGTTCAGATTTGATCCTTGGGAGGCTCAGGCTTGATCTCTTGAAAGCATTGAGGTTCGGCTCTGATGCGTTACTCAGGTCAGGAAACCTGGCCCTATGGCTCTCGTTTTTGTGAATACTGTAATTGAGCTTGAGGTCTAGCAACTTCAGCAAAGAGGGGACAAGATGAAACGCTATTTACAGGAAACCTGGGAGTTATTTTATTGGGCGCTGTGGTGTCCCTCGCGGTTGCAGCAACGGATGAATGAATGGGCACCGGCTGAGGAAAAAGATGGCGTTAGACCCGATACCCGCTTTGTAGATATTCTTTTAGGGCGCTTTAATAGACGGTTTTTCAGTCAGTTTTTTCTCATCATCTTCTGCTTCAGTCTCTCCATTATTCTGGAAATTTTGCAATATCCCCAAACCTTAGCGTGGTTATTAATTCTCATTTCTTGGGTCATTTCCTATGGTATCGCCTTATTGTATTTGCCATTAGCATTCCCTATCCCGATCTTGTTAGTCTTTAGTTATCAAGTTCTACCTTATTACTATAGTTCAGCAGGTGGGGTGATTTTCATGGTACTACTTTCTATGGTGCTTACTGGACAAGCTGGTGCAGGACTTTTTTCATTTGATGCAACCAAATTATTTGTTCCATTCATGGCAGTAGTTACTACAGTAATTATTTCCGACAGCACTAGTTGGTTTATTTCAGGAAGTCTTGCCTACCTACTGATAGCGGTTGTTGCGGAGAATATTGCGTTTGGATTTAGAGGATTACTTGGAGGAATTATTATAGGAGGTGTTAGCATTATTATGGCGGTCGTCATTGCGAGTATCGCTGTATTCCCTCTCCCCCTTTTCTGCGTAGCGGCTGCACTAATTGGTCTGAGCTTATCCAAGGCTTGGGGACGCTTTGGGGGACTTTGGCTTGTGCTGATCATGCTTTCACTAACAACTGAATTACAAACAACTAATGAAGGTATTTATGCGGTTTCTGCGGTTTGCTATTACCGCTTCTTTCCTGATCAAATTTTATTCTCCTTTATATTGTGGATTAACCGTTTTTTTCGCGTTCAATCTCACTGCAATCTTCAGAAACTTCCCCCCTACACCAGCGAACTGATTTGGTTGCCCTTGCCCGGTCATGCTCAATTGTTAATGGATGCTTTTCAAAAAAATTCTCACACCGCTTTACCGATTTTTCAGCATATCCAAAGATTTGATTTATACGGTTTTCAGCAAACAATCCATAATGCTCTACCCCAAATCTTGGCAGATCAACTATTAGCTATTCAAGCTACAGCAGATCTCCAGTCTGTTGGTTCAGACCATCATCCGCTGTTTCCGCAGTTAGTACCCAGTTTATATCAGCTAGAAGGCAACACGACAGCAATTAAAATGCCCCTGGATGTTGCGGTGATGTTTCCCAAATTTCAGACCTTAGCCCGTGATGTGAGCAATAGTTTGGAAGCCAGTAATTTAGCCCTGCGGGAACGGAGTTTAGAGCGTTTACTCAATGACTTAAAAGTATTACCGTCTCAACTGCCGGGGTTAGGGCTACGCTCCCCCATGATCCGGCGGTGGCAACCGGTGATCACCCACTGGCAACGGCTCCTGGAGTTGGAACTCCAAGCCCAGCAACGGCAATCCCAGGGAGAACTGCCCAACCCCTTTACCTTTGGCAATCCCCTCCGCGATCGGGCTGAGTTATTCAAAGGTCGTCGTCGGTTTGTGGATGAGGTCTATCGTCTTGTTCTCGATCGCAATCGTCCCACCCTGGTACTCCACGGCCCCCGGCGCTGTGGCAAAAGTTCGTTTTTGTTGAATTTGCAGCGCCTCCTACCCAGCGATCTGATTCCGGTGTATGTGGACTTACAAGCGTCAGGGATGACCAACAGCGAAGCGGATTTTTGCTATGGCTTACTCCGAGCGATCGTTCGGGATTGCAGGAGCCAGGGAATTTCGTTAATGGCCTTACCCCAACGCACGGAATTTTATGAAGCGCCCTATCCCCTCCTGGAAGAGTGGCTAGAGGATGCTTTACCAGTCCTCGGACAGCGGCGGTTACTGCTGACTTTGGATGAGTTAGGCACTGCCCTCACGGAGCGGCGGTTAAGTGTGCGGTTATTGGATGAACTGCGGAGCCTTATTCAACATCAAGAGCGCCTCGCCTTTCTCTTTTCTGGGGTGCAAACCCTGGCGGAACTGGGGCCAAACTGGAGTAGTTACTTCATTAGTGTGGTGCCGATGGAAATGCTCTACCTGGAACCCCAGGAGGCGGAGGCGTTAATGCTCAACCCCGATCCAGACTTTGACCTGCGCTACGATACGGGCATTCTCGCGGAAATTCTACACCTCACCCGCTGTCAGCCCTACCTCTTGCAACTGCTGGGGTCAGCAATGGTCACCCAAGCAAACCTCGCCCATACGCAACGGGTTACCTTTCCCCTGCTACAGGCCGCCATTGAGATGTCCCTCACCCAAGGCGATCCCTATTTCACCAATGTCTGGACAGAATTTACCGGCACCACAACCGCCGAAGTCCTAGCGGGTCAAGCTTATTTACAGAGTTTAGCCAGCGATCGTCCCCCCCCTGATCTCAGCCAACCGGATACCCAAAACGCCATCCGCCGTTTGCGCCGTTACCATGTGATTGAGACGATCGAGGGAAACGAGGAAAACGATCGGATTGAAATTCCTTTGATTGAAACCTGGGTCAGGGAACGATCGATGCTGGGCTAGGCTTCTGACATCCCTAAATTCTTGTAATGAGAAGTGCTGGGGAGAATGGTAGAGTAGGGAACGCAGGGTCAAAATCTGCTACTCTGCCCTTTGCTATGGTCTGTTGATGACTATGAATGCTTCTGTGACTGCCCCACCCCCTATTTCCCTTCCACCCGATTCTTCCGTACCCTCTATTTTGGGTAGTTTACCGGATATGCCGCTCCGGGGACATTCCTGTCCACGACGGGCCCGGCAGCAAATTGATCTGCTCCTGCTGGCGATCGAAGCACTAGATTTAGGGGGATCAGAAGCGGTGCTCTTGGTGGCCCAGGAACTCAGCCTGAAGCCGATTTTGAAACACCGGGTTTATTTGTGGCAGTTACGCAGCACCAACCCCCTGCGCCGCTATACCCAGCGGATTCCCCTCAGCCAATCGGAGGCTAAAGCACTGGTGGCGATCGTTTGTAACCTGGCCCGTCGGCTGACGGTGCCCATCCGAGAATTATTGTTGGCGTATCAAAAATTGCAGGAAAAAGGCCTCTCCCCTCAGCATCATTTCCGTTTAGCTGATTATTTAGAACGCTTTCGCGCCCATTTCCGATCGCGGATGAACCCCAAACGATCGGCGGTCATTGTCTATAACGATGACGAAAAGCTCAATGAGTTGGCCTTGGAACTCTTAAAGCAACTTTTATTTTGTACCGGCACTGCTGGAACCCAGCGGCTCTGGGTTAGTTTGTTTGATGGTGAACTTTAAAAAAAAATGCAATTACAACGACGCTATAACTTACCCAATTGCACTCTGTTACTGGATGGCTTGGCGGATACAACGGGCGAGGTGGGCTATTCCCAGCGCCTTGGGGTGTTGATGAATTTAGATTGTTACTTGTCCGGGGAGTCGGAACCGCTGTCGGGGGGCGTTGACTTTTTGACGGGGCTGATGAATGCCGTTAGCCATTATGCCCAGCAGTTTCTGAGTGGGATTCCCCATCCCCAAACCCAGAGCGCTCCGGCTCCGATTCAAATCCATGCCCTAGGGGTTGATCAGCATGAGCTACAGGTCTACGAAGGGATCGGCAACTCTGGGACAGCCCCTCAGGAACCCCAGCGCCGAATTGTGTTGAATACGGTGCAACTGTTCGATTTGGTGGAAGCCCTAGATCAGTTGTTAGCGGATCCCCTCACCTTGCCTCAGCTTACCCTGCCCCTCAACCCCCTCACTCGCCGAGATGCAGCAGCCCGTCAACCCCTGGTGCAGCGGGCCGCAGCCCCAGCGATCGGTATTGCCAGCTTAGCCACCGCCGCCACCCTCTTCTTTTTGGCCCCCGTGCCGGATATTCAGCGGCCTTTAGTGGATCCGGTGCCAGAGCAAGAGCTTTCTGAGGAAAATCCCGAACAGACCCCGGAAACTACTCCCCCGGAAGAACCAGCGGAATCTACCGCCGAGACTCCCTACACCCGCGAAGCCTTGGTGGCGCTGAATAGCAAAATCTATGAGCAAATTGATACAGCCTGGACTGTGGCCCCAGACTTTCAGGAGAATGTGACCTATCGAGTTAGCGTTAACCCAGAGGGACAAATCCGAGGCTACCGGCCAGATAACGATCGCTCTGCCCGCTATGAAGGGAATACGCCCTTGCCTGGGCTGCTAACAGTTGCACCGGAGGGGGTTGAGGAAGAATTAACGGATTTCAAAGTGGTTTTAACCCCCCAAGGTCGGGTTGAGGTCAATCCTTGGCACGGCTTCCCCCCAGAGCCGATCGTTACCCCCACTGCCTCCGCCCCAGATGCCAGATCACCGGAAACCCCTTCACCGGAGGCCCAAGATCCCACGGCTACCCAATCCACTACGGCGGAACCGATTACCGACCCCAATACCCTCAAAGACCTCAACGAAAAACTCTACAAACAACTGGACGATCGATGGGTCACCTCGCCCACCTTTAATGCGCCAGTCGTGTTCCGCTTTAAAGTGGATGGAGCCGGTCAGGTGTTGAATTTTGAACCTGCCTCTAGCAATGCGGCTCAGTATCTGACGGAATTAGGTTTTGCCGATCTCAAGACCGGCACTCCAGAGCCCTCTGCCGGTGAAGCGGAGTTCCGGGCGGTCTTTACCCCCAAGGGCGTGGTAGAAGTCAGTCCCTGGGATGGACTCTAAAATCTAGGACACTCTTCCAGAGCCTATGCTCAAAAAAGCGCTGATCTTCCTCATCCTCTTTTCGATCGCTGCTGCTGTTGTGGTGCTCCAGGCTCTTGGCAAAGTCGGCCTGGTGGAGGTGCGATCGCAGATTCAGGCTGCCGGATTCTGGGCTCCCCTCCTCTATATCCTGATCTACACGATCGCCACGGCGCTGATTTTGCCGTCAACGGTTTTAAATCTGACCGGGGGGGCTTTATTCGGAACCCTGTGGGGATTACTGTGGACAACTTTAGCGGCCCTCCTCAGTGCGATCGTCACCTTTTGGGTCACTCGCCTCTGGGCCCAGAGTTGGGTGCAGCAGCGATTGGATCAGCGCTGGCACAATTTTGACCAGGAAATTCGGGAAGGGGGCATGTTTTATCTGCTGGCGATTCGGTTATTGCCGATCATTCCCTACGGTATCGCCAACTACTCTGCCGGACTCACCTCAGTACGATTTCAGGATTATGTGGTAGGCACAACCCTCGGAACCGTACCCGGTCTGCTTCCCTTTGTCATGTTGGGAGATTCCGGCGTGGTAGCCATGCATACGGGCCAACTCTGGCACATTGTATTACCCCTGACCCTAATCGGTTTACTGGTGCTCTTTGCGACCTGGTATCAGCGCCACCGACCGGGTCGCCAGTAATCTGTCAGCTTATTAAGGGAAAATGATCAAGGGCCCTGCAATCTTGAACAATTCAGGAGGGGGATTCGTTGGGGTAAGTTCTCCGCCGCCGTTGACGAATTTCCCTGGATTTCGCTTGCATTTCTTGGAAAAAGTCCGACTCTGTAATTTCTCGCACCGAGCTTTCCCGCTTGGTTTCATCAATTTGAATTTTTAGCTCTTGAACCTGACGTTTCAAACTTTCCTCACGGGCATAGACCTGACGGGCCATGTCTTGAAAGACCCTAGCCAATTTTCCTAATTCATCGGTACGCTTGGCGGGTTTATCTAAAATTTCTGTGGCAAAATGTCCCGACTCGATCGTGCTGGCGGCGTTGGTGATGGCCAAAATCGGTTGGGCAATGGCCCGATCGCTCAGCATTAGGGCTCCGAAGGAGCTCACGAGCACCAGACCCGTCACCACCCCAACTAAAATGCGCTTATTGCGATTAATCTCGGTCAGGAAAATAGATTCTGGGGTAACCGTTCCCACAATCCAGTTAAAATAATCTAACCGCTTCAGGACAATATAATATTTTTCCCGACTTTCCGGATCAAAATAAAGAAACTCCTTGCGATCTTCAATATCAGATATGCTGACCTTGCCAATTTGCATACCGGCATAAGCAATTTTTAAGAAGCGATCGTTAAATTCCCAGAACTGTTTGAGTTGGGGTTGGGCCT
>DALYGI010000205.1:0-7397 GCA_031971595.1 Prochlorotrichaceae cyanobacterium CTOTU29312 | reverse complement strand
GATTTGAGAGCGGCCTCTACGCCCCAGTGTTTCACCTGGCCGGGCTGGGCAATGCGTAGTCCGGGGAAAATAAACCGCGCTAAAAATGCCTGAAACCCTTGTTTTGACGTGATCCCCACCTCAGGATAATTACCCCGACCTACTTAGATGTTAATGCAGGTGCGATCGTCTCACCGTAGGTTGGGTTGAGGTACGAAACCCAAAAAGCTCAAGCTTATTATGCTTTAAGAGCGATCGTTTTTGGCGTTATAATTACAGCAGCGAAACGATCAAGGAGAAATTAGCAATATGGTAGTTCGTCAACCTCGCTATAGCAAAGAAGAATTTGCCCAACGGGGCGATCGTTGGTATGAAACTCAGATCCGCCAAAAAGTTGAAGCGGGCAATCATGGAAAGATTGTAGCGATCGACATTGAAACGGGAGCTTTTGAAGTTGCGGATGATTTAGTAACCGCAGCCAAGCAACTCTCTGCACGAGTGCCTGATACTCAGACATGGTTTGTTCGTATTGGGCATTCAGTCGTTGATCACTTTGGCGCACGGAGCCTGAGAGCAAAGCCATGATGCAAGGTCGTGTAAATCAACGGTGTGAGGCAACTTTGGCGATCGCAGTCGGAAACGATGAAACAACGCAGATAGTAGATGCTGTAATTGATACAGGATTTTCGGGTTTTCTCACCTTGCCACCTGACATCATTGCAACGTTAGAGTTTAGTTGGGAGGGTCGAGATCTTGCGACATTAGGTGATGGAACTTTCTGCACGTTTGAAGTTTACATTGGGCTTGTGATCTGGGACGGTCAATATCGTGAGATTTACATCAACGAATCAGAGACAGTTCCGTTGATTGGGATGCAGCTATTACGAGGATACGATTTGCGAATTCAGGCAATTGAGGGTGGTTTAGTTACGATTGAAGCCTTGAAGTACGATCGTTGATCTTGTAGGGTGCGTTAATGGGATGTAATGTAACGCACTCATAACTCATTAAATGATTTGTTTAAGGGTTTAATTACAGCGGCAAAACGATCGAGGAGAAATTTGCACTGTTTCAGTTCAAGCAAGACCTAGCCAGAGATCTGGCCAGGGATCAAATTCCTCGGAAGTTTAAGCAATTGCCCCTTTTAGGTTTTGGCAAAAACTGGAAATACTGTCTAAGGATGCTGGATCTTCCCGATCGGCTAAACGCTTGACGATCGCACTGCCCACGATCGCTGCATCTGCGCCCCAGTGCTTCACCTGGCGGGCGTGTTCGGGTTGGGAAATGCCAAAACCTACCCCAATGGGCTTATCTGTAACCTGGCGCAGTTGTTCCAAAATCGTTTGCACCCGATCGCTCATTTCTTGCCGTACCCCAGTAACCCCCGTCACACTGACCAGGTAAATAAAACCTTGAGACTTAGCGGCGATCGCCTTCATCCGATCGAGGGAACTGGTGGGAGCCACCAACAAAATCAAATCAATGCCCCGTGCGGCGGTTGCCTCCAACAGCGGATCCGACTCTTCCAGGGGCAAATCCGGCACCACTAAGCCCTTCACACCCGCTGCGGCGATTTGATCTAGAAAGACCGCCAGCCCTTGGTGAAGAATGGGGTTGTAGTAGGAAAATAAAATTAAAGGGGCGTTCAGTTGGGGACTGACCCGCTCGATGAGAGCCAAAACTTGATTAAACCGGGTTCCCCGCTGAAGGGCACGGGTTGCAGCCGCTTGGATGATCGGCCCATCCGCCAACGGATCCGAATAGGGAACCCCCAGTTCAATAAAATCAGCCCCGGAACGATCGAGGGTTAACAGGGCTTGCTCCGTCGTCCCCAAGTCCGGATCGCCTGCGGTCAAAAAGGGAATTAAGGCACACTGCTGGTGCGATCGTAACTGAGCAAAACGGTCGGCAATAACAGTCATAGAAGCGGTTTAGGGTTAGTTTTGAGTTTTGAAGGTTGAGTTTTGAGTTCTGGGTAACGCCCAATTCTTCCCTAGAGATCAGGGAGATTAGAGGCTGGTTCAGGGTTTTATATTTTAAACGAATGGGCCCCCTTAACGATGAATCCGTGAAGCGATCGTTCTCAATTCAATCGGGTAGAGGATTGTAGGCAACAGCCAACCCACCCCTAGCCCCTCCCAGGAGGGGAACTTACTCCTAGCCGCTCCCAACCCCTACATCCCAGGAGGGGAACTTAACCTTAGCCGATCTAAGGAGGGGAACCGGAATAAACTATGCCTTGGGCGGCTAGCGGGCAATCTCGCGGGCTACCCTTTGGGGCACTGAGGAGAGCGATCGTTTGAGGGGGGGCACAAATCGAGGGGCGTTAGGGGAGGGTTCTGGAAATAACACAGGGCTAAACTGGGGCGGAAAGTCTAGCCACACCCGATCGCCACAGGCATAGTGAGTGGAGAGGGATTGCCGCACTTTGAGCAATTGGCCGGAGGGTAGTCGCAGATGGTAACGCTGATCCCGTCCTAAAAATTCCCAGTCCACCACTTCTGCAATGCCTTCGGGATGAAGCTGAAGCGTTAAGTCTTCCTGACGAACCATCAACACCTGGGAGGTGGCTAGGTCAGCACTGGCGGGTAATTCGACCCAACCGATTTCTGTTTGTGCTTTTATTGTCCCGTCTCCCGCTTCTCCCATTGCTCCCTGAAGGGGTAGAAAATTAGCCTGGGTGACAAACTCCGCCACAAACCGGGTGGCAGGCTGTTGATAGACCTGCTGGGGTTCTCCCACTTGCTCTAGGTGCCCCCGATACATCACCGCAATGCGATCGGAAATGGCTAGGGCTTCCTCTTGATCGTGGGTGACGAGGATCGCGGTGGTGCCGGCCTGTTTGAGAATTTGTCGCAATTCTTGGCGCAAATGGAGCCGCACTTGAATATCTAAGTTGCTGAGGGGTTCATCCAACAAAATTAAGCGGGGTTGGGGTGCCAGAGCCCGGGCCAGGGCCACCCGTTGCTGTTGTCCGCCAGATAGTTGGTGCGGATACCGATTTTCTAGACCTTGCAACCCCACAAGTTCCAACATGGCCTCGATCCGCTGGCGATATTGAAATAACGATCGCTGAGGCAAAAACCCTCGGATCTGCGTCCAGAGCGATCGTCCCCTGGGCTGGCTAGGGGAGCTATATCCGGGGGCGCTATATCGAGGAGCCATTAGTCCAAAGGCAATATTTTCCACCACGGTTAAATGGGGGAATAACGCATAATCTTGAAAAACCATCCCCACCTGACGCTGTTCTGGGGGAAGATTGCACTGGGGACAAGACACTTCACTGCCCGCCAGGGAAATCAAACCGGTTTGAGGTTGCTCAAAGCCCGCAATCAACCGCAGCAGGGTGGTTTTGCCACAACCGGAAGGCCCCAATAAGCTGAGGAGTTCGCCTTCGTGGACGGCTAAACTGAGGTTGGCAACGGCGGCGGTTCACTGGGCAGAAAAACGACAGGTTACATTTTCAAGGGTTAGGAGGGGGGTGTTCAAGGGGTTAGAAGTGGAGAGACGATCGGTTTGCCCTTCTAGAGTAAGGTATTTGAGAAAATTTCTCAATAGATGCTATCTTAAGATAATCCGATCAAACGATCGCCGTCACCAGCCCCATTAGAGCTTCGGGTTTCATTCAGTTCAATCACAATGAGAGCAACCACTTCCATCAGAGCAGCACTTCAGCAGATCAAACGTTTTAGGGTTCAGGTGCAATTGCCGGTTGTCTCCCAGACTGTCCAACGGTTCATCCTCAAGTTTTGTACCCAGCCCTGGGCATGGGTCACCAGTACGATCGCGCTGTTCATCGGCTTGCCCATTTTGGTGGTGCTCTCTAGCCTCTTCATTCCCCAACCAGACCTGTGGAGCCACCTAGGCAATACGGTCTTACCGCGCTATCTGCAAAATTCCCTGGTCTTGTCCTTGGGGGTGAGTGTGGGCACGTCCCTGCTGGGGGTAAGTACGGCCTGGCTGGTGAGTATGTGTCAGTTTCCGGGGCGGCGCTTTTTTGAATGGGGGCTACTGTTGCCTTTGGCGGCCCCCGCTTACCTGCTGGCCTACATTTATACGGACTGGTTAGAATACTTCGGCCCAGTGCAAACCACCCTCCGGCAGTGGGGCGGCTGGGAAAGTGCCAATGACTATTGGTTTCCCCCCATTCGTTCCCTGGGCGGGGCGATCGTTCTCTTTAGTTTGGTACTCTATCCCTACATTTACCTCATTACCAAAGTCGCCTTTGCGGAGCAGGGCCGGAAAACCCTAGAAGCTAGCCGGAGCTTAGGTCGTACCCCCTGGCAAAGTTTTTTTGCCGTGGCCTTGCCCCTGGCCCGTCCGGCCTGGATGGCGGGGTTAGCCCTGGTGCTGATGGAAACCCTCAATGATTTTGGTACGGTGCAATATTTTGGGGTGGAAACCTTCACCACAGGTATTTACCGCACCTGGTTTGGCTTGGGGGAGCGGGTGGGAGCAACCCAATTGGCGGCCATGTTACTCCTGGGGATTTTGAGTTTATTACTGCTGGAACGGTGGGGGCGGCGGCAGTCCCAGTATTTCCAGACCGATGCTCCCCAATCCTTTTCCCCCTATCCCCTGCGGGGCGGCCAAGCGATCCTAGGGATCCTCACCTGTGGTTTACCCATCGCCTTAGGCTTACTCTTGCCAGGCACCCTCTTGGTCTTGTTGACTGTGGACAACTGGGAGCGCAGCGTCAACGCCAAATTCTGGGATTTAATTCACCACAGCTTAACCCTAGCGATCGTCACGGGGCTGTTCGCCGTCATACTAGGGCTAATTTTGGGCTATGGGGTACGGCTCAACCCCCAGCGGGTGGTGCGGGGCAGTGTCCGTTTAGTGGGCATGGGCTACGCCATTCCCGGCGCAGTGATTGCCGTGGGCCTGCTATTGCCCGTCAGTTGGCTGGATCAAGGTCTAGATCTGCTTCAGACCGGCCTCAAAACCCCCTTTTTACTTAGCGGCACTCCGATCGTTTTAGTGGGAGCCTACCTAGTGCGCTTTTTGTCCGTAGCCCTAGGAGCGATCGAATCCAGCCTAGCCCGCATTTCTCCTAACTTAGATCAAGCCTCCCGGAGCCTGGGATACAACCCCCTGCAAACCCTGTTGCGGGTTCACGTTCCCCTACTGCGGGGGGGGCTACTCACCGCCCTGATGCTGGTCTTTGTGGACGTGATGAAAGAACTACCCGCCACGATCGTCCTGCGTCCCTTTAATTTCGACACCTTGGCCATCCGGGTGTATCAGTACGCCTCCGATGAGCGTTTAGCAGAAGCCGCCGCCCCAGCCCTCACCATTTTGTTAGTGGGTTTGGTGCCAGTGATTGTGTTGAGTTGGCAGATTATTACGGGGCAACAGGAACGATCGTCTTCCTAATGATTTTTTAGGGTTTTACTGTGTGCAAAAACTGCGCCACCTCCCCAGCAGAGGGCTGTGCATCGATCGCTCCGGGTTTGAGGGTGGTTAAAGCTCCCACCGCGCTGGCATAGGTGACGATCGTCTGCCAATGGTGGGCATTTAGCAAGTCTGAAGTTCGATCCCTGGTGAGTAACTGGTGAATAAACCCCGCTAGAAAACTATCCCCAGCCCCGGTAGTATCAACGGAATCAACGGCAAAGGCTGGTACATACCCCTGATGACCTTGAATCCAATAGTGACACCCCGCAGCCCCTGCGGTAAGTAAAATACCCTTGAGGGCAGGATAATTTGCTTGAATTTGGGCTAAATCTTGACTGGGAAATAATAAATCCGCTTCCTCATCCGTGAGTTTCAGCCAATGGGCTTGGGCGAGGAAATGTCGAATTTTGGTGATTGCTAGGGATGGAACGATCGTCTCCCCAGTCTCCCAGAACATCGGTCGCCAGTTCACATCCACCACAATTTCCGCACCGGCCATCCGGGCTCGTTGGATCGCCAGTTCAATGCCTTGAGCGCTGTGGGGAGCCGCTAAACCTAGGGTTCCCGTCACTAAAATTTGTACCGCATCAAAACAACGATCGGGAAGAGCATCCCCCTGAAAAAAAGCATCCGCAAAACCCAAAGTCGATCGTCCTTGAAACCCGGCAAACCGTCGTTCCCCTTGGGCATTTCGCAACACATCTACGACACGGGTGGGGGCAGTGGGATGCACCTGTAAGCCGGTGAGATCCACCCCTATTTCCGATAGTAAATGTCTTAAATCTGCTCCTGCGTTATCCGCACCGACACAACCCAAAAAGCCTGAACTTGTCCCTAATTTTACTAAGGCACAAGCCACATTAGCCGGAGCCCCACCGGGATAAGACCGCCAAGCCGTAACAGTTTCCACTTGCTCCGCAGGATGATCCGCAATCCGATCGAAAAGCACTTCCCCCACACAAAGAACGGCAGGAGAAACTGGGGAAAAACAGGTTGACATAGAATTTTAACTGGAGATCCAATGATGATTTAGATTGTACTCAAAAAGTTGCCAGTTTTCAGTTGTAAACCTCTGGATGTTCTGAAACTAAAATATTTATTTTCTCCAGATAATCTTTACTCTCTTGATCAATATAGCCAATCTCCTCTAAACGACGTTGACAATAGGCATTGATGTCAGCCGGAGCATTTGCGCGGGGCTCTAAATTCTTCATAGTTTTCATCGCACACCCCCAGTTTCCAGTCTGCCAAGCATAGTTAAGAATCAACACACCCGGATCAATTTTATGTTCTTCACTTAAATATATGACTTTTCTGAGCAAACGTTGAGAATTCAGGTTCTCAGACCATACTAGATTAATATCTCCGAATAAAAGCCGTTGAGCAAACTGATTCGCGTCATTCTCTTCTTCATCGGTCTGGCCATCCTGAAAAGACTCATCCGATAAGATTCCCTGTTGAAGATGACCTAACGCAATATGTCCTAGCTCATGAGCTAAAATGAACAGTAACCATGCAGAATATTTTCTGGAAGAACCAATCACAATGACAGGTGTTTTATTTCCAGGAATTACAACAAATCCATCGAATTTTGTGTGACCAAACTTTTTATTAAAATAAAGGTTAAAATCAAGATGAACAACTGGGATTCCAGCATTCCAGCAATATTTAATTAAGCTATTTAAATTGACACACGAATTAATTTTCAAAATGGAGTTTCTTAGCACCAAAGCATCACTAGGCACAGAAGAATAATTTAATTTTCCTACTTCAATAACTGTATATGCAACACTTCTCACTAAATAGCTAAATAGAGTTGAATTCGTTTGAGTTATCTGTAACTTAGATTTAATTGCGGGTATAGGTAAAAAGCTTAAAGAAAAACTTGATGAATCTTGATAGTTTATTTTCAAAAAAAGACGTTTACAAATAGATTTTAAGATTTTTGAAATAATAACTTCATTATCTTGATATTCATGATTATACCAAGATGGAAAAGCAATTTTTTCAATAAAAGACTT